>JAZRNX010000034.1:0-37075 GCA_045648365.1 Acutalibacteraceae bacterium | reverse complement strand
GATACAAGGCAATTACCGCAGCGATAAACGGGATGGAGGTAAAACCTCAGGAGGAAAAATTATGGCAGTAGTATCAATGAAACAGCTTCTTGAAGCCGGTGTTCATTTCGGACATCAGACAAGACGCTGGAACCCCAAAATGGCTCAGTATATCTTTACAGAGCGCAACGGAATTTATATCATCGACCTTCAGAAGACCGTTAAGAAACTCAACGAGGCTTATATGTTCGTACGTGACATTGCAGCTGAGGGCGGCGACATTCTCTTCGTAGGTACCAAGAAGCAGGCTCAGGATTCCATCAAGGAAGAAGCAGAGCATTGCGGTATGCCTTATGTAAACGCCCGTTGGCTCGGCGGTATGCTTACCAACTTCACCACCATCCGCACAAGAATTGCTCGTCTTAACCAGCTTCGTGCTATGCGTGATGACGGTACATTTGATCTCCTTCCCAAGAAGGAAGTTGTTAAGCTTGAGCTTGAAATTGAAAAGCTTGAAAAGTTCATGGGTGGTATCCAGGATATGACCAAAATCCCCAGCGCTCTCTTCGTTGTTGACCCCCGCAAAGAGAAAATCGCTGTTGCAGAAGCTCACAAGCTTGGCATTCCTGTAATCGCAGTTGTAGATACCAACTGTGACCCCGATGAAGTTGATGTTGTTATCCCCGCAAATGATGACGCTATCCGTGCAGTTAAGCTTCTTGCTGAAACTATGGCTGCTGCTATCATTGAAGGCAGACAGGGCTCCGAAATGGGCACCGCTGCTATTGATGAAGAAGCAGAAGTAGCTGAAGAAGCAGAAACTGCTGACGCTGAATAATAAAATCCCTATTAGGAGGAAAATACAATGGCTTTCACTGCAAAAGATGTTCAGGCATTAAGAGAAAAGACCGGTTGCGGTATGATGGACTGTAAAAAAGCTCTCGTTGAGACCGATGGTAACATGGAAGCTGCGGTTGATTATCTTAGAGAAAAAGGTCTTGCTTCTCAGTCAAAGAAAGCAAGCAGAATTGCCGCTGAAGGTACTGTTTGCGCTGTAGTTGAAAACGGTGTTGGCGCAGTTCTCGAAATGAATGCCGAAACCGATTTCGTTGCCAATGGCGAAGAATTCAAAGCTTTAGCTTCAAAAGTTACTAAAATTGTTATTGACCAGAATCCTGCCGATGTTGATGCTCTTCTTAAGTGCACCGAAGACGGTCAGACCGTTGAAGAAATGGTTCAGGAATTATTCCTTAAGATTCGTGAGAATATCAAAATTCGTCGTTTCGAGCGTTTCGAGGGCAACATTGCTTCCTATGTTCACGGCGGCGGCAAAATCGGTGTTCTTGTTGTTCTCGATACCGATGCTACTGAAGAACAGTATGCAACCGTTGGTAAGAGCGTAGCTATGCAGATTGCAGCTATGAACCCTGCATTCCTTGATGAAGCTTCCGTTCCTGCAGAAGTTATCGAGAAGGAAAAGGAAATCCTCATCGCTCAGATGAAGGAAGACCCCAAGATGGCTAACAAGCCCGATGCAGTTCTCGGTAAAATTGTTGATGGTAAAATCGGCAAGTATTATAAAGAAAACTGCCTTGTTGAGCAGGCCTTCATTATGGATGGCGACCTTACCGTTGGCAAGTATGTTGAAAACAACGCTAAAGAGCTTGGTGTATCACTTAAGGTTTCTAAGTTCGTTCGTTTCGAAAAGGGCGAAGGAATTGAGAAGCGCGTTGATGACTTCGCAAGCGAAGTTGCCAGCATGGTAAAATAATTTAACCTAAATAGTAAACTTAAAGCCCGAAGATAATTCTTCGGGCTTTGTTTTTTGCCATTATTAAATTAGTCGGGTTTTCTATCGTCGCCCATAAAGAATACGGCAACTGTACCAGGTCCGCAATGGGAAGCAATAATAGTTCCAATATCGAAAATTTCTATACTTTCAATCTTGGGGAAAGCAACTTTTATTGCCTCGGCAGTTTCTTTTGCCAAATCAAGACAATTAGAATTGGAAATATAACATTTACCTGTATACTCACTGCCATTTTCAGCGTGAGTAAGCATTTCCTTAACAGTGGTCTCTATAGCGGCCTTCTTACCTCTTACCTTACTGTACGCAATAATATGACCTGTATGGTCAAGGTGCATAATAGGGCAAATTCCAAGAATAGAAGCCACAGTTGCTACAGGACCTGAAACACGACCGCTGCGCTTAAAGAATTTCATATCGGTAGAAAAGAACTGATGATGCATCTTACCTTTATTTTCTTCTGCCCACTTTACTATTTCATCCATATCCTTGCCTGCATCACGCATATCGGCGAGGATATCAACAAAAAGTCCATAACCCGAAGAACCGCACAAGGTATCTATAACCACGATTTTTCTATCGGGATATTGTTCATTTAACGCGGTTGCCGCTTCTTTAGCATTATTTACGGAAGGGGTAAGTCCCGAGCCGAAAGCGATATGGCATATATCCCCTTCGGTTTCATTTAAAAGCTTTTCAAAAAATTCCGTATATCTAAAAACATTTATCTGAGATGTTGAAGGCATTTTGCCTTCATCCAACATTCTGTAAAAATTAGGAATCGAATTAGGGTCTTTGCCCATATCGTCAACATATTCAACACCGTCAACAACATAGGTGTAGAAGAGTATAGGAAGGTTTCTATCGGCAACCCTCTTATAAGGAAGGTCCACCGTTGATTCACAGGATAAAATAAACTTGCTCATAACATTACCTCTTTTTGAAAAGTTTTGACATGATAATTATATTATATGCAAATTAAAATTACACCCTACTGGATAATTCCCCTCTTCTACCAAAAAAGATATCCGCAGTAGAGTATTTTTACAAACTCTACTGCGGATAGAAATTGCTTAAACAAAGGGTTTATTCGTTAGTAATAACATTGATTTTACCCTTATTAACATTAAAAGTTATATCACCTAAAAGGTCGGTACGATAAACCTTCCTTCTCTGTTCTTCGTATCTTGCAAGCACATTATCATTTGGATGGGAATATTGATTGCCAAGTCCCACCGAAATAACACAATGGTCTGGGTCGGCGGCCTCTAAAAACTTTTTAGTTGAAGAAGTAGCGCTACCGTGGTGAGCAACCTTTAAGACATCGCAGCTTATATCAACCGAATTTTCTATAATACGATACTCAGCTTCTTTCTCGGCATCACCCGTGAACAAGAACTTTGTTCCGTCTATTTCCGCCATAGCAAAAACCGAGCGGTTATTCTCATTATCCAAATCGGGATAATATCCAAGTATGGTAACAGTAAATTCGCCCACATTAAAATTAACGCCTTCGACCACCGTATAAACTCCGCCGCCGTTTGCATCTATATTTGCCCATACGCGACGGACTATTGAGGTATCTTCATCGGTCTTGTGAAAATCCGGAATCAAGAGATTTTTAATAGGAAATGCGGAATAAATATATTCAAGGCCGCCAATGTGGTCTTCATGAAAATGTGAAACAAGCGCCGCATCAATACTCTTAACCTCCGAGCCCGAAAGTTTAGAAGCAAGGGCCGTTGCGGCAGTTGAGGGACCCATATCTATAAGTGCAGTTTTACCGTTACTGCCGATAAGCGCCGAATCACCCTGCCCCACATCTAAAAATTTGATATAATCATCTGAAAGTTCATAGGGAGTAGATGAGACTTTCCGTCCAGACAAACCAAAAAACGAAGAATCCTCACCTATAAATAAAAGAATTAATACTGCAAGCGTGATACTCGCAAGAGCGCAAACTATAAAAGTTTTCTTAATTCTTTTATATGTGATTTTCATTAATCGCTCTCTCCTGCTTCTCGTTCCATCAGTTGCTCTTTGGTAATAAGTACTTTACGGGGTTTGGAGCCCTCATAGGGACCTACAATTCCTCGCGTTTCCATTTCGTCAATTATTCTGGCTGCTCTCGCGTAACCGAGTTTTAATTTCCTCTGCAAAAGCGAGGTTGATGCCATACCGTTTTCCACAACAACCTTAATGGCCTCGTCAAGAACGGGGTCGGTATCGGGAGCATCTTCATCGAGCCCTGTCTGCTTCTGTTTTTCAATAGCGGCCTGACGCTCGATTTCCTGCATGATGTTGTCATCGTAATCTGCCGATGAGCCACTCTTAACAAAGGAAGCTACCTTTTCAACCTCTTCATCACTTACAAAGCAACCCTGAACTCTTTTAGGTTTAGTTGAGCCGATAGGACTAAAGAGCATATCGCCTCGACCAAGAAGTTTCTCAGCGCCAGAGCCATCAAGAATGGTACGGCTATCTATCTGTGAAGAAACAGCAAATGCGATACGCGAAGGAATA
This sequence comes from Acutalibacteraceae bacterium, assembly GCA_045648365.1. GTDB lineage: Bacteria > Bacillota > Clostridia > Oscillospirales > Acutalibacteraceae > UBA737. The sequence continues at coordinate 32,766 of JAZRNX010000034.1, read as the reverse complement.
TTGGCTTTAATAACACCCGTAACAACATCAACAGAAGGTCTTTGTGTAGCAATAAGAAGGTGCATACCTGCGGCACGGGCTTTGGCGGCAATTCTATTAATAGAATCTTCTACCTCGCGGGGTGCAGTCATCATAAGGTCCGCAAGCTCATCAATAATGATAACCACATGAGGCATTTTCTTAACCTCTGGTTCATCAATGAGGGTTTCGACCATTCTATTGTATCCATCAATATCACGGACATTTCTATCCGCAAACATTTTATAGCGTTGTTCCATTTCCCCTACTGCCCAACCGAGAGCGCCTGCGGCTTTTCTTGGGTCGGTAACAACGGGAATCAGAAGGTGAGGAATTCCGTTATAAACGCCAAGTTCAACTACCTTGGGGTCTATCATTAAAAGTTTAACATCCTCAGGCGAAGCCTTATAAAGTATGCTCATAATAATAGAGTTTATACATACTGATTTACCTGAGCCGGTAGCACCTGCAATAAGACCGTGTGGCATTTTTGCAATATCGGCAACCACAACATTTCCGCCGATGTCCCTACCCATTGCAACCGTAAGTTTGCTCTTTGAAGCAACAAAAGCGGTAGATTCGATTATCTCCCTTACGCCAACTACGGCACTTGCCTTATTAGGAACTTCTATACCAACTGCAGCCTTATTTGGAATAGGCGCCTCGATACGAACACCTGCGGCGGCAAGATTAAGAGCAATATCGTCTGCCAGATTGGTAATCTTACTTATTTTAACACCTGCGCAGGGTTGGAGTTCATAACGGGTTACAGTAGGTCCGCGACTTATATCAACAACTCTTGTTTCAACACCGAAGCTTTTAAGAACTTCAACTAGGCGTTCACCCGTGCTTTCAAGTTCAGCACTTAAAGTTTTTTCATTTATAGAATTTGACTGCTTTAAAAGAGTTGTTGGGGGGAATTTATATGTATTAATAATTTTGTTTTCAATTTCCTCGGTAACCTTTGCAGTTTCCGCCTCAAAATCAACCTTAATTTTCTCAGGAGTTTCCTTATTTTCCTCTGCTTCTCTTGCAGTTTCATCGAGCGCTTCATCTAAAACAGTGTCGTTATCAATTTCCGCCTCTTGCTCTGGCACTTCACCGTCATAATAGGAATCAACGAGCTTCTTAGATTTTTCATCAAGTGAGGTTTTCTTTTTAGAACGCTTTTCGGGAATATCATCAACGGGAATATCAACATTAAAGCCCTTAATAACCTTAAGTTCGCTGTCCTTTTTCTTCTCTTCCCTTTCAGCCCTCGCCTGATAAGCATTTTCTGCCTGTTCAGAAACGGCTTTAACAGGTTTAGCCATAGCTTTAAAGAAGGAAATAAGGGTAGTACCTGTTAATATCATCAAAAGAACAAATATAAGTAAGAAAACCGTAATAGCGGCACCTGTTTTACCAAATGCTTCGTAAACAGGGTGACCGAAAAGCGCACCCAAAAATCCACCGTTTTTCTTGGTTACACCAATTTGGTAAGCTGAAGCTAAATGTTGCCAGAAAGTTCCATCGGTATGCTTACCCAATACATCGATAGCGCCGCCCACAAGCATAACCAGAATTACAGATTCCGCTACCTTTGCGCCAATACTTGAAGTGGTTTTATCAAGAGCCAAAAGCACTGCAATTAACCCTAAGACAAAAGGATAAAAATATGCAGTTACACCGAAAACCCCAAACATAAAATTATGTATAGCAAACCATATATTTTCGCCAGGTACAAACACCAAAAACATCAGAAACAGCGCAACGGCAAATAAAACTACTGCATATATCTGCCTTCTGCTATTTTCTTCTTTTTTAGTCATAGGAGCGGATTTTCTCTTTCTTTTTGCCGCCATATTCATCCTCCATATGTACTGCCGCAGTTGCGGCTTATTTATTATTTTCTTTATCTATCATATCATAAAGACATTCTAAAACTTCCGATAAAGAGCCCAAACTATCTATAAGACCCTCTTTTACCGCTTGTTCACCGTTTAAAACCGAGCCAACATCAGTTACAAGTTCTCCCGTATTCATCATAAGACGGGTAAATCTTTCCGCCGTAATACCCGAATTTTTAACCACAAAATCTGTTATTCTATCTTGCATACGGGAAAAGTGATTCATCATTTGAGGAACGCCGATAACAAGACCGTTCATTCTTACAGGATGGATAGTCATCGTAGCCGAAGGTGCTATAAAAGAGTGTTTTGCTGAAACTGCCAAAGGTACGCCGATGGAATGCCCACCCCCCAAAACATAAGTAACTGTGGGCTTTTTCATTCCGGAAATTAATTCAGCTACAGCAAGTCCAGCTTCAACATCGCCACCAACAGTATTTAAAATAATGAGAAGCCCCTCAATATCATCATTTTCCTCAATAGATATAAGTTCGGGAATGACATGTTCATACTTGGTAGTTTTACTCTGCTCAGGAAGGACGCTGTGACCTTCAATTTCACCTATAATTGTAAGGCAAAATATCTTGTGTCTTCCCCCTGCCGCCGTAACGGTACCCAACTCTTTAATTTCTTCTATAACCTTATTCTCTTTATCTTTACTCATATAATTACCTCCAAATTATATTATTTGAAGGAAATATGCAAATACACATTTTATTATACTATTTTTGAGTTTAATTTGCAAGTTATATAATAAAAAAACTGCACCGCTATTGCGGTGCAGCCCTAAAAATTACTATTAGTTGCAAATAGTAATTTCAGTATCCTTATCAAAGAGGTGAATCTTGGCAGGTTCAAGAGCGATAGTAATCTTATCGCCGGGTTTTGCTGTAGATGTGGGAGCAACACGAGCGTTAATCTTCTGGCCTTCAGAATCCATATAGAGATAGGTTTCTGCGCCCATAAGCTCGGTAACTTCAACATTTGCTTCAACAACGCCATCGGGATTAGCAGCAATAAGGTCTTCCTCATTGTGAACGTCCTCAGGACGAATACCCATTATAACTTCCTTATTAACATAAGCATCAAGGCAGTTATCTTTATTCTTAGAAGCAGGAAGCTTAATTTTAAACTTAACGCCTGCACGGGTCTTTGTATCTTCAGAACCATACTCTACATAAAAATCATTATCGATTTTAAGAAGTTTGCACTCGATAAAGTTCATCTGAGGAGAACCGATAAATCCGGCAACAAAGAGGTTGCAAGGATAGAGGTAAAGATTCTGAGGAGTATCAACCTGCTGAATAAGACCGCTCTTCATAACTACGATACGAGTACCCATTGTCATAGCTTCGGTCTGGTCGTGTGTTACATAGATAAAGGTTGTACCTAAGCGCTGATGGAGTTTAGAAATCTCGGTACGCATCTGTGCGCGGAGTTTAGCATCCAAGTTGGAAAGGGGTTCGTCAAGAAGGAATACCTTAGGCTCACGAACGATAGCACGGCCGAGAGCAACACGCTGACGCTGACCACCTGACAAAGCCTTGGGCTTACGCTCAAGAAGATGTTCAATATCAAGAATTCTTGCAGCTTCTTCAACACGGCGCTTAATCTCATCCTTAGAAGTTTTTCTAAGCTTAAGACCGAAAGCCATGTTATCATAAACTGTCATATGAGGATAAAGCGCATAGTTCTGGAAAACCATCGCAATGTCGCGGTCCTTAGGTGCAACATCGTTAACCAAACGGTCACCGATATAGATTTCACCGTCAGAAATTTCTTCAAGACCTGCAACCATACGGAGAGTTGTGGATTTACCGCAACCGGAAGGACCTACAAGGATGATAAACTCCTGGTCCTTAATTTCAAGATTAAAATCAGATACTGCGGTTACGCCGCCGGGGTATCTTTTATAAACGTTGCGCAATGATAAACTTGCCATTTTGTGAACCTCCTAAATTAACGCCTATAATGTCTTATTTATTATAACAGAATAAGCGATTAAATGCTATGATTATTTCCTCCAATATTTCCTTTTGGGTTTTGGTTAAAATGTATAACAAACTTTTAACAAACTTTTAACAATACGGAAAATGCTTCCTTTTCAGTAAGTTCTATACACTTCCCTGATTCTAAATTTTCAGGTAATTTCATATCACCCATTGATTCTCGGTGCAATTCATTCACACCAAGTTCCACCACGCCGAACATTCTTTTTATCTGATGATATTTTCCTTCGGTTATGGTTATTCTTACCTTATTTTCTTCTATAATTTCCAGCTTTGCAGGTTTACACTCATATCCATCCGCTAATACGATTCCTCTCTCAAAAAGAGCTATCATATCTTCAGTTACATATCCGTCAAGGGTAACAATATAACTTTTTGGAATATCTTTTTTAGGCGAAATACAATTATGAGCATATTCCCCGTTATCGGTAATAATTAAAAAGCCCGTCGTATCTTTGTCAAGGCGGCCTACAGGGAAAAGTCCTGTTCTTTTCAAACCATCAGGTACTAAATCAACTACTGTTTTTCGATTTTTATCATTAGAGGCAGATAAAATCCCCTTGGGTTTATTCATAAGAATATAAACATATTTTTTGTAAATTATCTCCTTACCATCAAAGCAAACCTTATCCTTATCTGAATCAACCGAAACAGACGGACTTTTGATAACTTCCCCGTTTACAGTTGCCTGTCCCCTCTTAAGAGCGGTTTTTACCATACTTCTTGATATATTAAGTTGATTCGAAATAAATTTATCAAGCCGTTCCTTGCTCATTTTAACCACTTGGCGTAACACCTACGCCTATTACCCTTCCATTATATATAACTAAATCTATTTGATTTTCCCCGTTTGCCGTATTGTATCGGTAAAGGAGAGAATCACAACCAATATACCCCTTAACACTATATTTTAAAGCGGTTTCTCTGGTTATTTTTATTTCTTTAACACTAACAGATTCTTCATTCGTTTCATATCCCAAAGCATCTATGTAATACACTCTTTTAGCGTTGGTATTACCATTTTTATAAATGTTTTTTGCTGCGGTAAATCTGCCCCAAATAAATATAAAAAGGCAAAAAGCCGCAGTCAGCGCCGCTAAAACCCTTTTCGTTAAAGAAAAATATAATTTCATAAATACCGCCTCAAATAATTTTATGAGGCGGCAAAGTTTTTTATACCTTATTAATGAGGCAAACCGCATGGGCGGCAATTCCAAGACCTTCACCTGTAAATCCAAGGCCTTCTTCCGTGGTGGCCTTAACGCTTACACAGTCTGCATCAACACCTACCACAGAGGCTATATTTTCCCTCATTTTTAAAATATAGGGCGATAGTTTAGGTCTTTGAGCCAAAACTGTAGCATCGATATTGATGATTTTATAGCCCTTTTCTTTAAGTAACTCTGCTACGTTTTTTAGAAGTAACATTGAATCAATACCTCTAAATTCAGGGTCGGTATCTGGGAAATGCTTTCCTATATCACCAAGTGCCGCAGCTCCTAAAAGGGAATCGCATATAGCATGTAAGAGCACATCCGCATCCGAATGACCTAAAAGTCCCTTTTCATAGGGAATATTAACACCGCCTATAATCAGTTCTCTGTTTTCGGCGAGTTTATGAACATCATAACCCTGACCTATTCGCACTATACTTCCCCCTTTACTATCAAAGATTCTGCCAAATCTAAATCTTCGGCACAGGTAATCTTGATATTTCGACTACTGCCTTCAACCATTTTAACTGTGTAACCTGCTGCCTCTAAAACACTGGCATCATCGGTAAAATCGTTGTCCTTTAATTCCATTGATGCCTTTTTATAGGCTGCGACATCTACGCCTTGAGGAGTTTGTGCGGAGAAAAGGAAGGTACGGTCAACGGTGTTAACCACCATTCCCTTTTCATCCACCTTCTTAACAGTGTCGTTTATTTTTATACCGCAAAGGCAGCCATCTGCGCCGCCGAGTGCATCTATACAGTTCTTAATTATGTTTTCCGTCACAAACGGACGGGCTCCATCGTGAATAAGCACTTTGGTATCTTCTTTTTTAAGAGCATCTATTCCACTCATAACCGAGGCATGACGGTCGTTCCCACCCTCGATTATAGAATCAAGTTTGCCTATCATATATTTATCGGCAATCAGTTGCATATCAGGAATAAACTCTTTTTTTGTAACAAGAATTATTTTGGAAATCAAAGAGCAATTTTCAAAGGCAAGTAATGTTCTTGCAATGACGGGAATACCTGCAATAGTCGCAAACTGTTTATTTATTCCCTTCATTCTTGAAGAACTTCCTGCCGCTACTATAATTACAGGAATACCGTTGTTTTCCGTAGTATTTACCTCTTTGAATTCAAGTTCAAACTTAAGTTTTGTCATAAAAATTCCTTATTAAAAAGCCGCACTTCCAGTCTTTTTGAAAGTGCGGTTTTAATTTATTTTTTTATTCTTCTTCACAACCGCAGTCGCAACCGTCATCTTCACAGTCACAGCAATCGCAATCAAAATCAAACTCTAAAGGAGTGCCACAGTTGGGGCATTCGATTCCCTCTTCTTCAAGCATATCCTCATCAAGATAGATGATATCGTTACAAGCGGGACACTCAATTTCATAGAGTTCATCATCGTGACAACCACAATCGCACTCATCGTCACAATCACAGTCACAATCTTCGTCATAAATAATTTCTTCTACTGCAGAAAGGTCTTCGTCGACAGCGTCAATCTGGTCGCACATATCATCAAGGGCATCCTCAATATCACAGATTTCCTCGGTTATATCGCCTATTAAATCGATAAGAGCAGCCAAAATCTTGCCTTCTTTAGTGTTTTCATCAAGTTCTAAACCTTCAGCAAGGCCTTTAATATAAGCAATTTTCTCACAAATGTCCATTATTATCCTCCTAATTATGCGCGCTCCATATACTCGCCTGTACGGGTGTCAATGCGGATAACCTCGCCCTCATCAATAAAGAGAGGAACGCGGATTTCACAACCCGTCTCCAAGGTTGCGGGTTTGGTAGCATTAGTAGCGGTATCGCCCTTAAATCCGGGTTCGGTAGCAGTTACGGTGAGTTCAACAAATGTTGGGGGCTCAACGCCAAAAACTTTACCCTTATAAGAAAGAACCTTACAAACCATATTTTCCTTCACAAACTTAAAGTTATCACCAAGTTCGCTTCCGTTGATGGGAATCATATCGTAGGTTTCCTGGTCCATAAAGTAATAAAGGTCACCATCGTTATAAGAATATTCCATATCCTTACGCTCAATATAAGCAGTGGGGAACTTTGCAGAAGGGTTATAGGATTTTTCAATAACTGCTCCTGTAATAACATTCTTAGTTTTAGTTCTTACGAAAGCAGCGCCTTTACCGGGTTTAACATGCTGAAATTCAACAACCTGCAAAACCTGACCTTCTTCTTCAAAAGTAACACCGTTTCTGAAATCTCCTGCACTTATCATATTTTTTCCTCCAAAAGATAAATTTATACTTCTTAAACTGTATAATTACATTAAATATTTTACCTAATTTTCCTCTTTTTGTCAAGAGTAATATACCCTTTTATACCATTAGCATTACGCTTTTTTGCGTTTGGTCCAAACAGATGGAACAAAGGCAATCAAAAGGGGGTAAATTTCAAGTCGCCCAAGGAGCATAGCCACACTCAAAATCACTTTTGAAAAGCCCGAATATGCGGCATAGCTTGAGGTGGGTCCTACACCCGCAAGACCAGGTCCCACATTATTAAAACAAGAAACCGCGGCGGTCAAATTTGTTTCAAAATCAAGGGAAGGGTTGCTATCAAAACTGATAATCAAAAATGTAGCCACAATGCAAATTATATACAAACTAAAATAAACATTTACTCCGCTTATTTCAGCTTCATTTAAAGATTTTCCTTCGGAAACGACGGTGCTTACAGACCTTGGATGAAGCATCTTTTTAAATTCTCTGCCGACGGATTTAACCAGAGTAATTGTTCTAGTGATTTTAAGTCCTCCGCATGTAGAACCTGCACAGGCGCCCGAGAACATAAGAATAAATATTATACCTCTTGAAAGGTTTGGCCAAAGGTTGAAATCGGTTGTGGCGTAACCTGTTGTTGTAACGATGGAGGCCACCTGAAAAGCCGCATCTCTTATAGATTTTCCGATAGTATCGTTTGCAGAAAGAATATTTAACGCTATAATTCCCGTACTAATCGCAACAATTCCTATATAGCACCAAAGTTCTGTGCTTTTAAGAACTGATTTGAATTTTTTAATAAGAATAAGGAAATATAGGTTAAAGTTTACGCCAAACAATAACATAAAAGCTGTTATAACCCATTGTGAATATGTACTATACGAACCTATGCTATCACCTTTAATACCAAATCCACCTGTTCCCGCTGTGCCAAAAGTATGAACAAAGCTTTCAAACAAGTTCATATCGCCAAGCCATAACATTACTACTTCGATTAAAGTAAGAGCAATATAAATCAAATAGAGGATTTTTGCAGTATCTTTGGCTCTCGGCACAAGTTTTCCTACAACAGGTCCCGGCATTTCCGCTCTCATAAGATGCATTGAACGTTCGGTAATATTAGGCAAAATCGCCATAATAAATACCAAAACTCCCATACCGCCTACCCAGTGGGTAAAGCTGCGCCAAAAAAGCATGCTTTTGCTCAGCGCTTCAACATCGGTAAGTATAGAAGCACCCGTAGTGGTAAAACCGCTTACAGATTCAAAAAACGCATCTATAAAAGAAGGAATTTCACCTGTAATCACAAAAGGAACTGCACCTATAATTGAGGTCACTATCCAAGCGGCCGCAACGATAGCAAAACCTTCTTTAGCATATATTATATGATTTTTTGTTCTGCAAATAAGGGTGATGAGTGTGCCTAAAGCGAAGGTCACCGCCGCAACGATAAGGAAGGTCATAAGCTGAGGAATTTCCTTATATATAACCGCTACTATAGAGGGTACGAGCAGTAACGCCCCTGCCGTCTGACAGATACGACCCACCACATTAAAAACCATTTTAAAATTCATAAAATCGTCTACCTCAATATATCTGAAAGGTCATTCATTTTTTGTCCCTCGGATATAACTACTACCCTGTCTCCTGCCAAGATATAATCATCACCCGTGGGGATAAATGCCTTACGCTTACGGATTATTCCGCCGATAAGCACATTGGGTTTAAGCTTCATATCTTTAAGAGGAATTTGCTGCGCTTTGAAATCACTACTTACATTGAATTCCAAGGCCTCAATTCTACCATCCATAAACTTATAAAGAGTCTCAACATTACTGCCTACGGAATTCTGAAGGGCTCTGGCATATCTGGTTATAACATCGGAAACAATACGCTTAGGTGAAATTATAGAATCGATACCCAGTTTTTCTGCCATAGTAATAAGTTCATTACGATTTATTTTAGCAATAACCTTAGGAACATTCTGTGACATTGCAAAGAAGGATACAAGGATATTTTCCTCGTCGAGTCCCGTTAAGGTTACTAAAGCATCGCTGGTTAAAAGTCCTTCTTCCAAAAGAACTTCCTGACTTGCGCCGTCGCCGTTAATAACAACAGCTCCGGGTAATCTTTGAGCGGCAAGCTCGCAACGTTCTTTATCCTTATCGATAATAGTTACAGAGCTTCCTGAATTCAGAAGCATTTTAGCAAGATAAAACGCGGTGGTGCTGGCCCCCAAAATCATAACATTTTTGGCCTGCTTCTTCATAACGCCGACAGTCTTGAAAAACTTATGAATTTCGTGAGGAGTAGCAATTATACCTACGCGGTCACCCTTCTCTATAACGAAATTACCGTCGGGCACATATACCTCATCGTTTCTCATAACAAGACCGATAAGGAAATTGGACTTATATTTTTTTCTAAGCTCAATAAGACTCATTCCGCAAAGAACGGAATTTTCCTTGATAAGAACCTCGACTAACTGGAAATTTCTTCTTGAAAAGGTTTCAATATTAACTGCAGAGGGAAGCTTAAGAATATTAAACAATTCACTTGCAACCAAAAGTTCGGGATTAATATGAAGGGATAAATCAAGATACTGCTTAACAAAGGGAAGATTTTTATCGTTATATTCGGGATTTCTTATTCTGGCAACAGTATATTTCGCGCCCATTTTTTTAGCAATAACGCAACTAAGCATATTAAGTTCATCAGAACCCGTTATAGCTATAAAAACATCGGCCTTATCAATGCCTGCCTCAGAAAGCGTATCATAATCCGCGCCGTTACCGCAAATACAGATAACATCATAAACATCGCTTATCTCATCGATTACCGAAGGGTTAGTATCTACTGCGACAACATCGTGACCTTCCAAGGATAAACTTGAAACTACGGTAGTGCCGATTTTTCCACACCCAACAACTATAATCTTCATATATACCGTCCCTTCGCATATAAGTATTTAATTTATTATACTACATGCTTTTGAATTTTTCCATAGTTTATTTTCTTTTTCTATAATTGACATTATGCATATATCAATATATAATGATTGTAAACTGCTTGATAAGGAGGTTTTTTCTGTGAACAAGAAGATAAAAATTCCGCTCATCATAGTATCTTGCATACTTGGAATATGCATTGTTTTAGCAAGTGTTTACGGTATTTTATACCTAAGCGGCAAAAATCTTTTCGGCAAAAACTTCCAGAATATTAATGCAGATAATGTTGAGGTGGATGATAACGAAATCACCTATAAAGGCAATAAATATACCCTTAACAAAAATATTATAAGCGCACTTTTTATCGGTGTGGATAAAGAAGGCATTAACACAAGTCAGGGTTACGGTAAAAACGGTCAAGCCGATACGATTTTTGTTATGGCGCTTGATACCAAAACAGGTGAAATTAAGATACTTCCCATTTCCCGAGAAACTATGGTAGATGTGGACATTTATTCTTCAACGGGAATTTACTCCGGTGTTGAAAGAGAACAGGTTTGTTTGGCCTACGCCTACGGGAATACCGCAGAGGAAAGTTGCGAAAATGTTTTAAAATCGGTTAAAAGAATTCTCTACGGTATAAACATAAGCGGTTATGTCGCTGTTGAACTTAACGGAATAGGAGAAATAACCGATAAAATAGGCGGTGTCACTCTCACTCCGCTTGAAGATATATCAACATTTGGATTAGAGTGTGAAAAGGATACTCCTATTAATCTCAAGGGATATACCGCCATACGCTATATTCAATGCAGAGATGACGGTTTGGACTCCAACTCAAAACGAATGGAAAGACAAAAGCAATTCCTATCTGCTATGGCTACCACAATGGGAAATAATATTATGAAGGATTATTCAAATATTTTGACCTATTATAATACACTTTCCCCTTATCTATCCACTAATTTGAGTTTGTCTCAAATCACCTATATTGCCACGAATTTTTTAAAAGCGGATATAGGCAGCGAATTTAATTATAAAATCGTTAGCGGCGAACACATTAAGGGTGAGAAATATATTGAATTTCACCCCAATGAAGATGAACTTCTTGATGTAATTATAGATATATTTTACACTAAAAAATCTGACACTGAAAAATAAATTGAATCGTATATAAAAGCTAATCCCCGACAGTGAACTGTCGGGGATTTAATTTTGAAATTATTACTTAGTAAACTTCTTACGGGCTACATAAGAGGTGTGGAGGTCGTGGTGTGCTTTGTGACCGCCAAAACCATCGTACCACTCGCTGTAAAGTGTCTTTACAACGGGAGATTCGTGGGACTTTCTGATGCTCATAGCAGCATCCTGGTCATAAAGCGCCTTAGCGCGAACTGCCTTAAGGTCAACAGTATCACGAACACTCTGAGGTTGGATGGGCTGACCGCCGCCGTTTACACAACCGCCAGGGCATCCCATAATTTCAACGAAGGTCCAACCGTCAGGGTTGCCTGCCTTCATTCTATCCATAACAACCTTAGCAGCTGCACCGCCAGATGCTACTGCAACCTTAACCTCAAGGTCGCCAAGTTTAGCGGTTGCCTGCTTAAGACCCATAGTACCGCGAACCGCTTCGTAATCAACATCTGCGTTGTCCTTACCGGTAATCCAGTCATTTGCTGTACGAAGAGCTGCTTCCATAACACCGCCGGTTGCACCGAAGATAACAGCTGCACCGGTATCTTCACCGAGAGGATTATCAAATTCTTCATCAGGAAGAGCGGTAAAGTTAAGACCTGCGCGGTCAATCATTCTGCCAAGTTCTCTGGTAGTGATAGCAATATCAACATCGGGAACACCTGCTGCAGACTGGTCTTCACGGCCGATTTCAAATTTCTTAGCTGTACAAGGCATAACGGAAACAGAAACAATATCCTCGGGCTTAACGCCTGCTTTTTCTGCCCAATATGTCTTGATTACTGCGCCCGCCATCTGCTGAGGAGATTTGCAGGTAGAAAGATGGTTAATCATATCGGGATAATAATACTCGCAGAACTTAACCCAACCGGGTGAGCAAGAAGTAATCATGGGGAGAACTCCGCCGTTCTTTACGCGGTCAAGAAGCTCGTTTGCTTCTTCAACGATGGTAAGGTCAGCGGCAAAGTTGGTATCAAATACCTTATCAAAGCCAAGACGACGAAGAGCAGCAACCATCTTGCCCTCAACATTAGAGCCGATAGGCATACCAAAGCATTCGCCAAGAGTAGCGCGAACGGAAGGAGCGGTCTGAACAACAACAGTCTTGGTGGGGTCAGCGAGAGCTTCCCAAATCTTATCGGTATCATCCTTTTCTACTAATGCGCCTGTGGGGCAAACAGCAGTACACTGACCGCAAGAAATACAAGGAACATTATTAAGAGGAAGGTTGAATGCCTGACCGATATTAGTATCAATACCACGGTCGTTAGCGCCGATAACGCTAACATACTGTTCCTGACAAACAGCTACGCAACGACGGCAAAGAACACACTTATTGTTGTCGCGAACGAGGTGAGGAGTAGTTATATCAAGCTCATAAACGGGTTTGAAACCGCCAAAAGAGGATTCGTCTACACCGTAGTCACGGCAAAGCTTCTGAAGTTCGCAATTGGTAGAACGAACGCAAGAAAGACATTTTTTATCGTGGGTTGAAAGAATAAGTTCAAGGGTAGTTCTTCTTGCCTTCTGAATTTTTTCAGAGTTGGTAAGAACCTCCATGCCCTCGGTTACGGGGTAAACACAGGCGGTTACAACACGGAAACCGCGGCCTTCATTTACCTCAACAACGCAGATACGGCAAGCGCCGATTTCGTTCTTTTCTTTCATAAAGCAGAGTGTAGGAATTTCAACACCTGCAACACGGGCAGCCTCTAAAACAGTGGAGCCCTTGGGTACGCTTACAGCAATACCGTTAATTTTTAAATTAATCATATCCATTATATTCGGCTCCTTTCTTATGACTTACTGATTGCCTTGAATTTGCAGTTACCCATACAAACGCCGCACTTAATGCACTTTTCTGCATCAATTTCATAGGAAGGAAGTTTGTGACCGGGAGCTACATAATCAGTCTTGATAATAGCGGAAACAGGACAATTTCTGGCGCAAAGTCCGCAACCGATACATTTATCTTTATCGATGGTAAAGGAAAGAAGGTCCTTACATACGCCTGCGGGGCACTTCTTATCAACAACGTGAGCTACATACTCATCGCGGAAGAACTTAAGTGTTGCAAGAACGGGGTTAGGAGCAGTCTGACCAAGGCCGCACAAGGAGTTCTGCTTAATGTAGTAGCAGAATTCTTCAAGACGGTCAATATCCTCAAGAGTTCCCTTACCCTTAGTGATATCATCAAGCATTTCAAGAAGACGCTTGGTACCAACACGGCAAGGAGTACATTTACCGCAGGATTCATCAACGGTGAACTCAAGGAAGAACTTAGCCATATCAACCATACAGTTATCTTCGTCCATAACGATAAGTCCGCCTGAACCCATCATACATCCGATAGCGGTAAGGTTATCGAAGTCAACTTCAGTATCAATGAGGGATTCGGGGATACAGCCACCTGAAGGACCACCTGTCTGAGCAGCTTTGAACTTCTTACCATTAGGAATACCGCCGCCGATATCATAAATAATATGACGAAGGGTTGTACCCATAGGAATTTCAACAAGACCTGTATGTTCAATCTTACCACCAAGAGCAAATACCTTAGTACCCTTGGATTTTTCGGTACCCATAGAGGTAAACCAATCAACACCCTTAAGGATAATCTGGGGGATATTTGCAAAGGTTTCAACGTTATTTTCAACGGTGGGCTTACCGTAAAGACCTTTAACTGCAGGATAAGGAGGACGGGGTCTGGGCTCACCACGGTTACCCTCGATAGAGGTCATAAGAGCGGTTTCTTCGCCGCAAACGAATGCGCCCGCACCAAGACGGATATAAAGGTCGAAATCAAATCCGGAATCAAAGATATTCTTACCGAGAAGACCGTATTCATAAGCAGCATCGATTGCCTTCTGTAAACGCTCAACTGCGATAGGATACTCAGCGCGAACATAAACATAACCCTTGGTAGCGCCGATAGCATAACCAGCTATAGCCATTGCTTCAATAATACAATGGGGGTCGCCTTCAAGGATGGAACGATCCATAAATGCGCCTGGGTCGCCTTCGTCGGCATTACATACTACATACTTCTGGTCTGCCTTATTGGGAGCGCAGAGGGACCACTTAAAGCCTGTGGGGAATCCGCCGCCGCCACGACCGCGAAGACCTGAATCAGAGATGGTTTTAATAACCTCTTCGGGAGTCATTTCGGTAAGAGCTTTACCGAGAGCTGCGTAACCGTCCATAGCGATATACTCATCAATCTCTTCGGGATTGATAACACCGCAGTTACGGAGAACTACACGGTTCTGGGACTTATAGAATGCGGTTTCGCTAAGAGGAACAACCTCTGAGGTAGCCTTCTCTTCAGCGCCTGTATCACTATATACAAGTCGCTCAACGATTCTACCTTTAAGAAGATGCTCTTCAACGATTTCTTTTACATCTTCGGTGGTAACACGGCTATAGAAAGTACCGTCAGGATAAACGATAACAACGGGACCTAAAGCGCAAAGACCGAAACATCCGGTCTGAACGAGCTTTACTTCTTCGGTAAGTCCGTTTGCCTCTATATTGGCAGCAAATGCTTCCTGAATAGATTGGCTTCCTGACGAGGTACAGCCTGTACCGCCACAAATAAGTACATGTGCACGAATCATAACTTTACCTCCAATTAATTGTTAGAAATTGTATATTCAGCAATTACCTTGCCGCCTTTAAGGTGTTTTTCAACAACCTCTTTTGCCTTTTCGGATGTCATCTTAACATAGGTGACTTTTTCCTTACCAGCTTCATAAACCTCAACAACGGGTTCGAACTGGCAGATACCGATACAACCTGTCTGAGAAACGGTAACCTTATCGGCGAGGCCTCCCTCGTTTACAGCCTCAACAAAAGCGTTAAGAACGGGGCGAGCGCCTGCTGCGATACCGCAAGTAGCCATACCAACTACAACGCGTGTTTCGTTAACGCCTTCGCGGATAACTACCTTATCTCTCATTCTCTCCTTGATTGCCTGTAATTCAGCCAAAGATTTCATATATATCTTCCTTTCTGCATAAAATACAAATTAAATTTCTGAATATTGCTCTCGCAAATATTCTTCTATCCATTTTATAACATCGTAACTGTTAAGAGGTACGCCCTCTAAAACCTCACGAAGTTGCCTTGTATCAAGACTCACTTCCCCACCGCTTTTTCTATGTATAAACAAGAAATCCGTATCGGGATGGCCTTGAATAAGAGTTGTAACCGTCGCTATAACATCACCAAGCGGTGTAAAATCCAGATGATTCTTACAAAATACCGCCTTTACTAAAGTCCCATGGTTTTCGGGGAACTCGGTAGACAGTTTTGAAAAAATCTCTAGGTTTCCACCTGTTTGCTCAGCCGCTAATTTTAAAAACGGAATCCCAAGCCCCACCTTTCTGGTGGTACGGGTGGTATAGAACGGGTCGGTAACAGATTTTACTGTTTCCTCGGACATACCGCAACCGTCATCCTTAATGGTAAGGGTTAAGGTTTCATCCGTTTCATCGATGGTAATCTCAGTAAGGGTTGCCCCTGCTTTCACGGAATTTTCGGTAATATCCAGAATATTTAGGGATAATTCCTTCATTTATTCACCTTGTTTTGCTTTTAATAACTTAAAAAGTTGACTTCTGACATAAGCGCTGCTATATGGCTCATCTTCAATATCGAAATAAAATTCTTTATCTCGCATATCGGTAAGATAGTGAGCATCACTTCCGACAACCATAACCTTATCTTCCAAACCGTAACGGGATATATAATCATCCGCCGCGCCGCCGTTATGCAATTCAAAGCAAGAAAATTCCGAAGTTTCGGGAAAGGTTCCCAGAACTGCGATTATTCCGTTTGCTTGACGGTCAATATGGGCGGGATAACAAATTCCGTTAAACTCATTTACAAGTTTCGGCACATCATCTACCGAAATCATAGTTGCATTGGAAAGCAAATTTTCTTCGCGGCCGATTATATTGTCTTCCCCATCCATAATCATTTGCTCACCGAAGATATCAACTCGGTTTTTATATGGAATTCGATATTTTTCAATCTCATCCGAAAACCTCATCGCATCGCCGAGTTCCTCAAAAAGACATATAATATGTATATCTTCCGAAGTAGTGAGTTCCATACCAGCTACGGCGATTATTCCGTATTTCTTTGCCGCCTCAAAAAAAGCGGGGCAATTTTTGCAGGTATTATGGTCGGTAAGAGCAACGATATTCAGTCCGCAAATGGATGCCATACCGGCTATATTATTGGGTGTATTATCATCATCACCGCAAGGGGAAAGACAAGAATGGATATGCAAATCGTAATAATATCTGTTCATTACGCCATACCGCTTAAAATTACCGCCGTTTCATAGGACGGTTTAATTGAGGAAAGAACATTTATACCCTTTTCCTCTGCGGCGGAAAGCACATCCGCAGGAAGTTCTACACCTTCAGATAATATAACACAGGAAACATCCGCAAGGGATGCAACAGCCACAACATTTATATTGCTCATTATGGTTATCCAAGCATTTGACTCCCCTGCTCTGCCCATAACCCAACTTAAAAGGTCGCCTATGTAAACGCCTTTAACCTCACGGTCGGGGTCAGGCATTGACAGTATCTTAAATTCTGCACTTTCGGCAATTTCTTTTACTGTCATCCCTATTCCTCCTTCGGCGGATTGTAGCAGTTGAGGATAAGACAACCGTTTTCATTGGAAAGTTTTCTTACCACATCTTCTGCAAACGCTCTGCAAGTGGGGGCTCCGCAAGAGCCGCAGTCAATACCCGGTAGTTGCTTTTTAAGTTTCTGAATATCTGCCATCATTCTCATTGATTCAGCCATACTGTCACTGAGTTTGGTCATGGGTTGATATTCAGGTAATTCATTAAACAGGTAATTATCGGGAATATATTTTGATTCTTCTTCGCTTAAGAAGTTTTGAGATACGGGAAGGTATCTTCTGAGTGTCTGCAAACGGGCTTTGGCAATAAAGGGATTTTGCATTGTAAGCACACCGCCTACGCATCCTCCCGTACAAGCATTAAGCTCAATAAACTCAAGGGGCGGTATATTGCCGTTTTCCACCTGGTCAAGAACATGAATAACATTTTCAATTCCATCTGCGGCAAGGTAATCTTCGTTGAAAATAGCAGTGGCTTCGCCGCCGCTTCTGGCCCAACCGATTCCTATCATACCCGATTCGGAAAGGGTTTCTATATTTTCATCCTGCTTCATTTCGCCGATGAGCATAAAGTAGATATCGCTTATGGATACCACTTCATCTACCTGACTTTTATACTCCGCAAAGCCGTTTTTTACATAACTTGCTTTTGCGGGGCAAGGTGATATAAAGCAAACGCCGATTTCCTCGGGTTTTAGTTCGGGATGCTCTTTCAAAGCTTTTTCCCTTGCAAGTTTTGCCGCAACCTCCATCGGAGGAAGCATATGAATAATGTTATCGTTAAGTGACGGAAATCTAAGACCGATAAGTCGCAAAACAACGGGACAAGCCGAACTTATTGCGGGCTTTTTAACCCCATCGGTTTTAAGATACAGTCGCGTATAAGCAGAAACAAGTTCCGCCGCTTTCGAAACCTCATAAACATCATCAAAGCCGATTTTCAGTAAACCGTTAAGCACATAATCGATATCATCAAGATTATCGAACTGACCGTAAAGAGTAGGAGCAGGAAGAGCTATCTTCCACTTAAAACGCTCCATATCCTGAAGTTTTCCGCAAACCGCCTTTTTAGCTTTATGGGGGCAATTTCTTATACACTCACCGCAATCAATACATCTATCGCTATTGATTACTGCGCGACCGTCACGAATTCTTATGGCCTCAGTAGGACAATGCCTTAAACAAGTGGTACAACCCGTACATTTGCTTTCATCAAGCAAAACGGAATGTTCATAAGTATGCAAAGTTATCACCTACACAATATTTACTCGCATTACCACTGTGGTACCGACACCAACCGTGGAATCAATTTCCATAGAATCGGTATATCGTTTCATATTGGGAAGACCCATTCCTGCGCCGAATCCTAAAGAACGAATTCTATCGGGCGCAGTGGAATAACCTTCCTGCATGGCCTGATCGATATTTTTTATGCCGGGACCGTTATCTTTGAGAATGATTTCAATGGAATCTTCAAATACCTTAACGATGGCCTCACCGCCGCCGGCATGAATTACCATATTGATTTCACCCTCATACATCGCTATTGAAACTCTTCTAATAATCTCAGGATTTATTCCAAGCTGCCTTAAATTTTTCTTGATTTGCACCGATGCTTGACCGGCAGATGTGAAATCCTCGCCGTCAACATCGAAAGTGAAGATTAGTTCTTCGCCCATTACTTAACCTTATTTCCTACAAGGCCGCTAGAATATAAAAGACCGCAGGCCTCGTAAAGTCGTTTATCGGTTTTCATAATTACGATACCGCTTTCTTTAGCAAGAGCCAGCATCTCATCCGTAGGCGTTTTGGAACGAACAAACACAACGCAAATCATATCCATCATTTCGGCAGTACGGATAACCTGAGGGTTGACTAATCCTGTAAGTAGAACTGCCTGGTCCTTAACATACGCCAGAACATCGCTCATAAGGTCGCAACCGCAAGCAGAGTATACATGTTTTTCTATATTCTCTTCGCAGCACAAAACCTCAGCTTCAAGCAATTCTTTCATTTTACTGATTTTCATGCAGACACATTCCTCAAATCTAAAATTAATCTAAAAATCAGTCGGCATATTTTGCCAAGATATCATCAATATCATCAACAGTAAGACGACCGTAAACATCTTCATTGATAGTAAGTACGGGAGCAAGACCGCAAGCGCCTATGCAGCGGCATGCTTCAAGAGAAAACTTACCGTCGGGAGTGCACTCATCCGCGCCGATGCCAAGGCGTTCGCTAAGCTTATCGAAAAGGTCACCTGAACCCTTAACATAACAAGCGGTACCTAAGCATACTGAGATGTTGTACTTACCCTTGGGGGAAAGAGAGAACTGAGCATAGAAGGTTGCTACGCCGTAAATCTTCTCAAGGGATACTTCCATACCTTCGGATATCATTTCCTGAACTTCCATAGGCAGATAACCGTAGATGTCCTGCGCCTTCTGCATAACTACCATAAGGTTGCTCTTATCATGCTTATGCTCATCAATAACCTGCATAAGCTGAGCTTCCTGCTCGGCAGTTCCGTTAAAGGGCAGTGTGCTGATTTTCTTCTTCATTAACAGAATCCTCCTCTGAAAAAAATATGTAACAAGCGCCATGCGTCAAAAATTGACACAGTACGCAAATATACTATTGTAGTATAACATACAAATTCCAATTTGCAAAGTGTTTTTATTAAAAAATGTTAAAATATTATCAATTTTTTATAATATATATTATAAAGCGTTGATTTTCGGTGCTTTTTACCACCGCATTACGCAAAAAACGCCCTTCAAAACGAAGAGCGTTTCCTCTATCAATATTATTTCTTTTCTTCTTTAATTCTATTTTGCCAACAACCCCAGCACATACTGACATATTTATCATTTCCGCCGATTTCTATCTGGTCGCCTTCGGTAACGATTTCTCCTTTTTCGTTTATTCGGGCATTAACTATTGCCTTCTTACCGCAATGACAAACCGATTTAACCTCATTTATGCTATCGGCAATTTCAAAAAGTCGTTTCGAGCCCTCGAAAAGTTTGGTTTGGAAATCGGAACGAAGGCCAAAGCACAAAACGGGAATATCGCAGAATTCAGCTATATATTTAAGCTGGTCAACCTGCTCTCCGCTAAAGAACTGACATTCATCGCAGATAATAACATTAACGGGTAATGCTTCCTTAATTTTCTCATATTTTTCAATAATATTTTCGTTTCTCTTAACTACGTCGGCGACGGCAGAAAGACCGATACGGGACTTAACAACCGTAACGAGTTTACCTTCTTTGTTGATATAATCATCTCGCGTATCAACTTCAGGTTTAATAAGCCAAACCTTGTTCCCCTTCTCCTCGTAATTAAATTTAGTCATAAGAGCATTTGCGGTTTTTGAGGATGCCATAGCGCCAAATTTAAAATACAGTTTAGACATACTTTTCTCCGTTTCTTATTTTAAAATCTATTAAGGAAATTTTTAATTTCATCGATTTCGGATGATTTTGAGGACATTTCCCAACATTCCCTATAATCTTTAAACCAACAATCCGCTATTGCCTTCCAAGAATCTATAACCCTACCCGTCAATTTAACGCTTAAGGCGGCTTCATTCAAAAGCACAATACCATCAGCTGCATTTTTAAGACATTTCAGAATATCCGTATCCCCTATTATTCGGGTTAATGTTTTTGATATATCTTTCGCGCGGTCGATGGACTTTTCGATTTCTTCTTGGCTTGCCGCAAAATTCGCGTTATCCTTATGGTAAACCCAATTATAGCACGCCATCCAAGATGCCGTATTGTGACAAGCGCTCAGTTCACTTATAAGGGCGACAATATTTTTATCCGATTTATAAAGATTTCGGGAAACATTATTTTCGAATTCTTCATCCGCTTTTGTTTCTATATTCCAAGAAACACAAGCGCCGAGCACCATACCGAAAAGCGAACATTCGGGATGGCAGGCGTGACCGTAATCTCCCCAGTTTGTATTCAGTAAACCGAGGGCGCCGTTTTCGTATCCGCCCCTTGCCATATTTAAAATATTGGGTACGGAAATTTCGGTTTTCTCAATAAGTGTTAGCCAGGAATCCGTACCGGGACAAACAATTTGAGTATACCCTGAATTCTTAACCCTCTGGATTTTGCTTATGGGAGGAGAAGCGCAATAATCCCAATTAAGCAATATGGTATCCTTAGGAATTCTATCAAGAAGTTCGGGATGCATAAGGGCGATATCGCCCCACATCATAACCTTCTTCCCTGCCGCTTTAACATGCTCGATTATCTTTGAAACAAAAGAAATATAAAGCTCGGCAGAATTTTTGCCCTCATTTCTTCCCTTGCACAAATCAAAGGTTTCATCACAACAAATATTAAAATATTCGGAACGGAAAAGGGGCAGATATTGGTCGATAAGCGAGCAGACCAAATCTATACTTTCGAGGTTAGAGGCATCGATGGTGTGATGCATCATTCGCTCGCGCCAAAAATGGCTTTTATCTTCGTAATTTTCCAGTTTGCAAAGGCTCTTATATTCCTCTTTATTTAAAAGTTCGTAAAGGTGACCGAAGGTGGATAAAGAGGGCTCAAAATTAATGAAATTTTCATAGCAAAATTTATCAATTTCCAAAATATCGCGTGAGGTAAAACAGTCATCATCCGTATTATTAAATTCTTTAAAATCAAAGGTGTGCTCAACATAAAACTGCAGAGCATTGATTTTATATTTTGAAAGGCGCTCCACCATATCTTTAGCACCCTTAACGCTTGGCACTCGGCCGCGGGTTGCATCGTAATAAAATCCGCGGTACTGCATATCGGGAGCATCTTCAATAATTACCGCGGGAAGCAGATTTCCTTTAATTTCAAGCATTTGCAAAAATGTTTGTATGCCATAAAAACAACCTGCATCATCGCCGCCTATGATGGAAACGCTATCTTTATCAACAGTTATTTTATATCCTTGCGGCTTAATGCCATCATATTTGTTTACGGCGATTACGCCTTTGCCGCCATACGAGGTAAAATTATGGCTCTGCCCCGTTTTTTCATTAAGGGCAGATAAAACTTTACCCGCGGCCGATTTTATTCTGTCGTCAAGCCCATCAGAAACGGCAATTTCACAACCCGAAAGCGCAAAACCACCGCTTTTAAATTCAATGCTTTTAGGCGCCGGCAGAATATTATATTTTACCTTGTTTTCCATAATGTTACCTACCTATACGCAATATATTTGGGACTTTCATCAGGGGAACCCACCTGAATTACGGTAAGCCCTTCACTTTCGAAGACATATAATTCGCCGTAATCCCCATCGAGTTTATAAAAAATACCGTTGGTATAATCATTGCCAAGGTAACGGGTATTACCGACTACCGCTTCTTTTCCTTCAATAAGCTTTGCAATATCAATACCCGAATCGTTAGAAGTGATTTCAGCGTTTTTAATCCAATAATCAATAAATTCTTCAGCTAAAACAAACTGAGTTTCCCGCATATCCCCTTCTTCATATTCAAAGGTAAAAAGATAAAAACACAAGAAGTTTTTAACATCAAAAGTCTTTATAGAAATATCCCGTTTCTCATTATAAAAATAAAGTTCATTATAAGAAGCATTTTCTTCGAATTCTGAAAAATCATCACTGAAACTGCAAACGTAAAGCTTATTATTTTTCCTGAACTCTATATGAGGATATACAATTAAAACGGCGATAATTAAAGCGAGTAATACACAAATTGCAATAAAAAATTTTTTGAGTTTATTTCCTTGCATAATTCCACCGCCCTATAAGTAGAATAATATCATAACCTTGAAAGTTTTTCAATGAATTTATGCGAAGAAAACCGCTAAAAATAGGCTCAAAAATAAAATTTGCAATTTTTTAAAAAAACACTTGCATTATGATTTGTTTTGTAGTATAATACCCTTACGCCAAAAATTAAATATCGCGGGGTAGAGCAGCTGGTAGCTCGTCGGGCTCATAACCCGGAGGTCGCAGGTTCAAGTCCTGTCCCCGCAACCAAAAAGGAAACAGTCACCTTTATGGTGGCTGTTTTCGTTTTTCTTTAAAGGCAGGACTTGAAACGACCTCCAAACTTGGCGAGTGAAACGAGCAACAAGTTTGGGAGAAAGGTCCGGTGGACCTTTCGATAGCCGGAGAAGAAAGTCCTGTCCCCGCAACCAACAGTGCGAACCGATTTAGATATCGGCGCAGAAAAGTCCGAAATCATAACGGTTTCGGACTTTTTCTATACAAATTTTTGCAGTAGAATTTTATAGATATCCTAAGCCCAAAACAGCTTTCGGGGAGGACTTGAACTAAAATATATTGCTCAAAATGCTACTTTGTGCTAAAATACTTTACAAGGGGGGATTTTAAATGAGAAATCTAACAATCAAAAGAGAAAAAAGCTTTGTCGGTTGTCTTGCAAAAATGAAAATCTATATAGAAGATCCTACTTCAACCGAGATACACATAAATAATACGCCTTGCCGTAAAATCGGCGATTTGAAAAACGGTGAAGAAAAAATCTTTCAGATTGATGAACAAGAGGTAAAGATATACGTAATTGCGGATAAGTTGAGTAAAAACTATTGCAATGAATTTTATCAACTTTCCGCCGGTCAAGAAGATGTATTCCTTTCTGGAAAGAATAAATTTAACCTTGCCAACGGTAATGCATTTCGTTTTGATAACAACGAAAGCGAAGAAAATATTGCAAACCGTAAGCGTGGCACACGAAAAGGTTTATTAATTTTAATAGTAGCTGCTATTGTAGGTGCTGTCGTCGGTTATTCGATTACTTCTAATCTTTTTTCAAATAAGACACCGGACCCGAAAGATTTTTCTTCAAATGGAATGACCATAACATTGACTGATGAGTTTGTAAAAACTGATGTTGAGAATTATACCGTTGCATACGATTCAAAAAATGTAGCTGTATTTGCATTGAAAGAAGCATTTACATTAGCAGAAGGTTTTCAAGATTATACTTTAGAACAATACGGTAATTTGGTATTACAAAACAATAATCTTTCTTCATCTAAGATGCAAAACTTAGAAGGGTTAACTGAGTTTGAATACGAATTTACAAATCCAGACACAAAGGATACATATAAATACTTTTCATTTGTTTATAAATCAAACGATGCTTTTTGGCTAGTGCAGTTTGCTACCCTAACAGAAAATGTTGATGAGTGCAGTTCTAAAATTATTGAATGGGCAAAAACTATTTCTTTTGAATAATTGATATCTAAATCGGTGCAACGTGCCAAAAAATCTCTTTGCTCCTTTTGGAGTGAAGAGATTTTTCTTATTATGGAAAACAGACAGGACTTGAAACGACCTCCAAACTCGGCGAGTAGCACGAGCGACGAGTTTGGGAGAACAGTCCGGCGGACTGTTCGATAGCCGGAGAGGAAAGTCCTGTCCCCGCAACCAAAAAGGAAACAGTCACCTTTATGGTGGCTGTTTTCGTTTTTCTTTAAAGGCAGGACTTGAAACGACCTCCAAACTCTGCGACCAAAGGAAGCAAAGAGTTTGGGAGAAAGGGCTGACAGCCACGTCCCCCTTTGTCGCTTTGCGACATTTCCCCCACACTGTGGGGGAATCTTCAGTGGACCTTTCGATAGCCGGAGAGGAAAGTCCTGTCCCCGCAACCAAAAAATCTCTTCGCTCCTTTTGGAGTGGAGAGATTTTTCTTGTTATAGGAAACAGACAGAAATTAAACTAATTCGATAATATTTAGGTGGAAAAAATTGCGATTATATGATATAATGACATACGAAGTTGAAAAAAGGATGAATATAATGTTTTTAAAACGATTAGCGGCCATTGTATTAACCTTGGTGTTAATAGCGCAACTGACCGCTTGCAGACAGGAGTCGCCGCATACTTCCAATAATGACTCTCAACCAAACACTAGCACTCAAACAGAAAACAATGAAAGTTCTTCTCAGAGTGCTTTGGAAAAGGATAATCAAGATGCAGATGAAGAGCATCGAGATGACAGCAAAAACGAAGTATCCGCCAACACTACGCCCAATAACAATCAGAATGTAAATAATTCACAACAAACCGAAATTTCTGCCGAAACAGATTCCGATAATTATCCGGTAAGTAGCGAAGGAAAAACCGAAAAGCCCGCCCTTGACACTGCTATTCGTTGTAATCACACAGGCGGTGACCCCTATCAAAATATAAGCAAATCGGAATTCTATGCCAATTATAAGGTTTCGTGTTGTAATTTAGATGCAACATATCGCTCAAAACACGGATTTTTATCAGGAAGCTTAAATGTTCCCGGTCAATACGCTAAGGAAAGCCAAAATCAACCTATGTCCGACGGTAAATACATACGCAACACTTCCACCATTTATATAGATAACGGTAACACATATATTGTGCTGGATGCAAACGGTAATGCCGTTATGCGCATACATAAGGCGGGCGGATATATTACCCTTGAAGAAGTAGCTGCATATATGTATGCTTTCGGCGGTAATGGTACTATACCCGCAAATTACACATCGAAAAAAAGCGGAAAACCGGGCAGTAGCATTTGGGGAGAATACCTACGCGTTAATCACTCTTATTTTATAGGCGACACCGACCGTTACCCCTATGAGCCGGAGTTACCTGATATCTCCGGATGCGGCGGAGATTTACGCTACTACGAGATGGATATAGGAACCACGGGTACAACAACACCTGGCTATCCGCCCGAGCCGTATATTGAAGGTAACTCCATAAACCGTGGAGCCGCAAGAATTGTATACGCAAGACAAGACCTTAACCATAACGGCATTTACGAAAATAACGAAGTTTATGTTTTTTATACCCATAACCACTATAACGATTTCAGAGAGTATTTAAATTACTACGGCGGTTGGGGTAAAATGTTTGGTAATGTGACGGGCGGAGGAACATATAGCAGTAAAAACAACGCCAATCCAACGCCCTATGTACCAACCGCTTATAAAAATTTTGCCTCATAACAGAAACAAAACCAGTCACCCCTTCGGTGACTGGTTTTTACTTATTATTGTTCCCTTTTACGCAGTATCCGCTCGATTTGTGTTTTTACTAAAAGGAATGCTTGTTCGTTTTTACCGCCGTTTAAAATAATATCCGCAAAAACTCTTGTAGGCTTTACATAAGTATTATGCATTGGTTTAACTGTGGATAAATATTGCTCAATAACGCTGTCGAGGTCACGACCGCGCTCCTTCATATCACGGCGTGCGCGTCGAAGAATTCGTTCATCAGCATCAGCTTCTACATATATTTTAAGGTCCATACACTCTCGTAAAGCGGGGTCGTGGAAAATAAGAATACCGTCAATTAAAATTATGGGACGGGGTTCAATTTTGGTTTTCTGGTCACTTCGGGTGTGCTTAGTAAAATCATATACGGGACAAAGAGTTGCTTGTCCGTTCTTAAGTTCTTCCAAATGGCGCACCATAAGGTC
The DNA here is from genome assembly GCA_045648365.1 of Acutalibacteraceae bacterium. Lineage (GTDB taxonomy): Bacteria > Bacillota > Clostridia > Oscillospirales > Acutalibacteraceae > UBA737. The sequence goes on along the minus strand of JAZRNX010000034.1, from coordinate 6,107 downwards.
AAATTCTAAAGCTTCGGGAGCGTCATAATTGAGATGTGCTCTTTCCTCTAAAGGCAATTCGTCGTGAGGCAAATAATAGTTATCACAACTAATAAGGGAAATTTGGTCGGGAAACGCTTCTTTAAGCCTACCTGCAAAGGTAGATTTACCTGATCCGCTCCCCCCTGCTATACCGATAATATATGGCTTCATATTTAATACTCCTGAAATTGATTTTCTCTTTTTAAAGTATATCTCAAAATGCATATTAGTGTCAAGTAAATCATAATACCCCTTGCTTTTAAAAAGCAAGGGGTATTATTTTTACAATGTTACTCCATCTTTAAAGATAGATATTTCGCTATATCCGTTTTGTTCGTTAAGGGCGGGTTTACCCGACGCAGTTTCTATAATAAAATCTAAAAACTCCTGCGTTAATTCATCCATATTTTTGCCTTCTAAAAGGGGTGATGAATCAAAATCAATCCATCCCTTTTTCTTATCCGCAAGGGTTTTATTGGTGGAAACCTTAATGGTGGGCACGGGGGCGCCCAAGGGAGTTCCTCTGCCCGTTGTGAAGAGAATCATATGTGCGCCTGCAGCAGTTAGATTAGTTACTGCCACCATATCGTTACCGGGGCCGTTTAAAAGGGAAAGACCGTTTTTAGTTACGGTTTCGCCGTAATCAAGAACATCCACAACCTTACAGCTTCCGCCCTTTTGAACGCAACCTAAGGATTTTTCCTCAAGGGTTGTTATTCCGCCCTCTTTATTACCGGGTGATGGGTTTTCATAGATAACCTGACCGTGATTTAGAAAATACTCTTTATAGTTATTTATAAGGGCAATGGTTTTATTGAAAATATCCTTGCTTTCGCATCTTTCCATTAAAAGATGCTCGGCTCCAAACATTTCGGGGACCTCGGTTAAAACACAAGCTCCGCCCATAGCAACCACCCTATCGGTAAGATTACCTAGGAGCGCATTGGCAGTAATACCGCTAAAGCCGTCGCTTCCGCCACACTTAAGACCAATTTTAAGCTCACTAACGCTTATAGGTGCTCTTTTTTGCTTTTCGGCAGTTTCTTGGAGTTCTTTTATGATTTTAACACCTTCGGCAATTTCATCCTCATAATCCTGACAATTTAACCCTGTTTTTATCATAAGTACCAAGAATTTCCTTGAAAACATTAATATTATTGTTTTCGCAACCAAGACCTAACACCAAAACGCCTGAGGCATTGGGGTGATTCACAAGCCCCTTTAAAATAAGTTGTGTGGTCTTTTGGTCGTCACCGAGTTGGGAACAACCGAAGGGGTGCGAAAAAGCTTTTGCCCCCGTTAAGTTTGCAAGTTTCTCGGCGGTTTTATTAACACAGCCAACGGTATTGATTATCCAGATTTCATTGCGGATACCAACACTTCCGTCCTTTCTTCTATATCCCATAAAGGTAGGAATATTATTGGGAGCTTTCTGCTCATATTCCTTATAGTTATATGTATATTCTATATTCTCCGAAAGGTTGGTTTTAATGTTATGTGTATGAACATGCTCACCCTTTTTTATATCACAAAGGGCGTGACCTATAGGATAGCCGTATTTAACGATATTTTCGCCTTGTTTTATATCTTTTACGGCATATTTATGCCCATTTTTGAGGTTAACCTCAACATTATCTTTTTTATTAATTAACATATTCTTCTACCTTTCCCGAAAGGAAGGATATATCTTCTCCCCAGAAATCCTTATTGGCAAGAATTTCTTTTACGGAGTGTTCATTTATAAAATCAATAATAGCCTTATCATCTGTGGGGGTTCCTTTTTTATAAAACTCTATTAGTTTTGAAAGGGAGAAAACAAGGCGCTCAGGGGTTTTATTAAATCTTCTAATATACGCTAAAAGCGAAGGCAGAACACGAACCTTAAATTTACTGATGCTATTAAGAGAAATTGAAGCGCAAAGATGCTTAATAAAGGGATTTTTAAAGCGCTCAAAAACATCGTTGGCATAATCGGTAAGTGCATCTAAAGGCATATCAAGAGTTGGAATAATCTCCTCAAAAACACAACCCCTAACGAAATTATACATTTCCTCATTTTCCATACAATCCCTAACGGTTTCAAGACCTTTAAGCATAGCGTAGGGTATCATTGAAGTATGAGCGCCGTTTAAAATGCGTACCTTTCGGGTTCGGTACATTTCCAAATTATCGGTAAAAATAACATTTAGATTTGTTTTATCAAATGGTAACTCTTCCTTAATTTCATCAGGTCCTTCAATTACCCAAAGATGAAAAAGTTCACTGGTATTAAGCATTTTATCGTTTGTCTTAAGGGGCAAATTCTCGTCCTTAGGATAGCCCGTAACAATACGGTCAACAAGGGTATTGCAGAAGATATTTTCATTCTCTACAAACTCTATAAAATCCTCGCCGAAATTCCAGAGTTTTGCATAATCTATAATGCATTTTTTAAGGGTTTTGCCGTTCTTATCAATAAGTTCGCAAGGAAGGAATATAAAACCGCGAAGTCCTAATTCAAAGCGTCGTTTAAGCAGTAGTGTAACCTTTGCAGGAAATGTTACCTCGGGGGCTTTTTCGGGGGTATCCTCACCACAAAACGCTATGCCCGATTCGGTAGTATTTGAAATTATAAATCTAAAATCATTGTTTTCTGCAAGTTTCAAATATGCATGAAAATCCTCATAGGGCTCTACGCATCTACTAATTACGGTAATATGCTTTTCTACCGTGGTAGGAACGCCGTTTTGAAGACCGCGCATAATATGGATATAGTTGCAGTTTTGCTCACTTAAAACCTTGCATAAACCATTTTTTATGGGCTGAACAACCACTACTGATGCGCCGAAATCGGCTTTTTCATTAAGAATTTCTACCATCCAATCGGCAAATCCGCGCAAAAAACCGCCTTCACCGAACTGAATTATTTTTTCTCTTAAAGGCATTTTAATTCTCCTTTAGATAACCTTCAAGGTCATACATGGTTAAATATTCCTTGGTGTTTACAAGCATTTCTTTAAAGAGTTCTTTTGCATCACTTATTGAGCAGGTAGTAAGGGGGTCACCGCTAAAGGCTAAAAATGCCAAATCTAAATCACGGTCATTTATGGCTTTAAGCACTGTTTCCTGCTCGTTGCAAATTTTAGCAACCAGCTGATTTACGGGTTCGGGTACTTCCCCCGCCATTACGGGAAGAACGCTATCTGCGCAGAAATAGGCATTAGTTTCAACAATAGCGCCAAGAGGAAGATTTGGAATCTGACCTTTATTTGGAATATTAACATTTGTAACAAAGCTATGAAGACCTAAAAGGGCGCGAATTTGAAGTACGCCTTCCTCACCTGTTCCGCGGATTTTGATTTCTTCCTCACCACTTACTCGACGGGCGCTTCTTTCAAGGCGGTCCTTAAGGTCATTTTTACGCCATTCAACAGGGGTAAGACCAAATCCCATTTCCTTAACTCTTTCGGGGCTTTCAAGATACCATTTCCAGGACAAAACTCGGCTAAATGGCGGTCGCCTGCGGCGGCAATAACGCCTGTTTTTAAGAACAATTCCATTTTAACCTTATCGTTGCATTCGAAGAAGTTGTTCATCCAGTTGGTATCGCTCTTATCCTTAGTGCCTATATCCTTATACTTTTCGCAGAACTTTCTATATGCGGGGAAAAGGTCCATATTCTTATACTGGGCCTTAGTAAGCCAAGTAAAGTGGTTTACTCCTACAACATTTACCTTAACATCAGCTCTTTTAACATCCTCTTTACCATATTCCTCACGGAGCATTTTCATAAGGAGTGCCATAGTACCAAAAACCTCGTGGCAACAACCGAATGCCTTGATTTCAGGAAAGGTTTTATAAAGCTGAGCAACACAAAGGGTCATAGGGTTAGTATAGTTAATAACCCAAGCATTTGGACAATATTCCTTAATTGCTAAAGCAAAGCCCTCATACATAGGCAGAGTGCGAAGGGCTCTTACGATTCCTCCGGGGCCGCTTGTATCACCTACCGACTGATAAATGCCGTACTTTTCAGGGGTATGCACATCAGATTCCATCTCATCAAAGGTGCCGGGAAGAATTGAAATAACAACGAAATCGGCTCCCGTTAATGCGTCTTTAATATTATCTACCGCTTTATAATTCCACTTAGATTTTGCATCAGCTAAATCATTGAATTTATTACCTATAATAACATTATCCTCGGCTGCCTTCATGTCTATATCGTAAAGATAAACTTCACCGCTAATATCATCTGCGGCGGCAAGGTCACTCATAAGACCCCAAGCCCAACCTCTTGAGCCACCGCCAATATATGCAATTTTTAAATCTTCTACTCGGTTTCCAAAGTGTTTCATCCTGTTTTCCTCCAAAAAATCAATTTGATTTTGAAACTACGCTTATTTTACTACGATTTTTTAATGTTTGCTATAATATTTTTGTCTTTTAGTTATAAAATCATTAAATTTTTGTTGACTTGTTTAGTAAAAAGCAATACAATATATTTAAAGGGGGATTACTATGAACGGAAATTCGGATATGCTTTTAAAAGAGGAATTTATTGAGGTTTCCTTAAGCCGCCAAACCTCAAACACATCTATAGGCGAACACACCCACCCTTTCCACGAATTATATTTTCTTGTTTCGGGTAAAGTTAAATATTTTATAACCAACGAAATTTTTGAGGCTAGTGAAAGAGATTTGGTATTCGTTAATAAAAATCATATACATACCACCTCTTATTCAGGAAATGCAGAAAGAATTCTAGTTTCGTTTAATGATGCTTTTCTTGGGAAACAATATAAAGAATTCATTAAAAAAAGTGCCGAAACAAAACACTTTGTTTTATCCAGTGAACGACAGGATGAAATAGAAAAAGTCGTAAGAAAACTTTATCTTGAATATAAAAACAAGGAAGATAATTATATTTTTATGTGCAAAAATCTTCTTCGGCAGCTACTTATTTTAATGAGTCGCGAGGATGTTAATCTAAATAAGGAAAACCTAAACGGCACTCCCCTTGTTATTCAAAATGCGGCAAAATATATCACTGCTAATTTCAATGAAAATCTTACCCTTGATAGTTTATCCCGTCGATTTGCTATGAGCCCATCATATTTTTCAAAATCCTTTAAACAGTTTACGGGACTTGGGCTCAACGAATATATAACCGCCGTAAGAGTTTCCAATGCAAAAAAAATGCTCAAAAACACCTCCCTTACGGTGACCGAGGTTTCCAGTCGTTGCGGATTTAATGACAGCAATTATTTCGCCACCGTTTTCAAAAAGCTAAACGGCGTTTCCCCAAAAAGATATTCAAAGGAAAAATAATACAAAAACAAAATCACGGGTGGCAGTAGCCACCCGTGGTTTATTAATATAATCTGTTATTTAGTTTTTCCCTTTCAATATCTTTATACAACTGCAATTTTTCTTCATCAACATTTATATATACAATCTTTGCAAGAACCTTGTATATCAATTTCTATGCTATCAAAAACACATTCGCCATTTTTTTGATAAATACAAAAATAATTTTCACACTTCACAATTATCACCCTAATATATTATATACCCTAGACTGAAAATATGCAACCGTTTTTGGTTATATAAAGATAACCAAAAATGAGCATAATATTATTGTGGGTGATAAAAATGTTTAAAATTGACAATGAACTTAAAAGCGCCAATATTGCGCGTACTGTACGCTTTACAGAGCCGTTATTTGAAAAACTTAACAAAACGGCGCAAGAAAATAATATTTCCTTCAATTTATTGGTTTTGCAATGCTGCAAATACGCATTAAACGATATGGACGAAGATAAATAGTTAAAAAACCACGGGTGGCTATGCCACCCGTGGTTTTTATTTGTTAGAAATCAATTGTTTTAAGAAGGGTGAAATTTGTAATATCAAGTACCTTCATTTCTTCATTACTTACAATATAGAAATTATCGCCTACAAAAGCGCCCCTTACCGTATATTCCCAATTGGTATCCATATCTATTTCAGCCAGTTTCACGAATCCATCGCCTTCATATTTATAAATCATATATTTAGGCGCCGTATTATAATTATTGGCGATAAAACCGATAAGGTTTTTATCC
>JAZRNX010000033.1:0-2574 GCA_045648365.1 Acutalibacteraceae bacterium | reverse complement strand
TATTCCGCTTCCGTAGTATACCCGCTATATCAGGATTTATCCTTTGCTTTGAATAGAAAACTTGTCAAAAGTCCGACAAATATTGCTGTAGTAATTCCGCCAGCAGTTGCCTTCATCCCTCCTGTAAAAATTCCAAGAAATCCGTCCTGTGTCACAGATTCACGAACACCTTTCGCAAGTGTATTACCGAATCCAGTCAACGGAACGGATGCACCGGCACCTGCAAAATCAAGCAATGGTTTATAGATACCAATGGCTCCCAGTATAACACCCATCACAACATAACTGACCAAAATTCTTGCTGGTGTCAATTTGGTTTTATCAATCAGAATCTGACCAATCAAGCAAAGTACTCCGCCAACAAGAAATGCCTTCAGATGCTAAGTCTTTATATTTATCGTCCGAAGTCAAATGATATAGCTTCACAAAGTTGTATGCCATTAGTGAATTCCCGCTTGGGATAGCGCCGTCATAGGTTTCCTTTGGTCGCAGTATCAGTTCTTCACTTTGGTTTCCGTATAAATAAAATCCGCCCAAATCATCACTAAAATCATTTACGACCTTATCACACATCTGCTTTGCACGGTTTAAATAGCTATTCTCCAAGGTTGCTCGATATAAGCAAAGCTGAGCAAATATACAACTTGCATAATCATCTAAAAAGCCTTTTACTCCACGTTTTCCATCCCTAAAGCTGACAAACAACGTATTATCTTCACAAAGATATTTTCTTATAAATTCATCGGCTTTTTGAGCGGCATTCAGATAAACATCGTTTTTACTCACAAGATATAATTCGCACATCGCGGCTATCATAAGTGAGTTCCATGATGTTAAGATCTTATCGTCTAAATGAAGTGAATACCGATTCTTTCTAAATTGTTGTAATTTAGGCAAAAATTCTTCAAAAGACTTATCGTCAGTATCACTTTTTAGTAAATTTGGAATACTTTTTCCCTCAAAATTTCCTATACTTGTTATATCGAAATGCCGATTAAATTTCTCTCCGTCTGCTTCACCTAACACATCAATAATTTCGACGGGTGTGAACAGATAATATTTTCCTTCTTCGCCCTCGCTGTCGGCATCCTGTGCACTGAAAAAACCACCGTCCTTTGATGTCATTTCACGCAAAATATAATCTGCTGTTTTCTCGGCAATTTCAAGGTATAAACCGTTATTTGTTACACAGTATGCCTTGCAGTAAGCAAGTATAAGCAATGCGTTGTCATACAGCATTTTTTCAAAGTGAGGAACTAGAAATTTTTTATCAGTAGAATAGCGGCAAAAGCCAAAACCTATATGGTCAAACATACCGCCTCGATACATTTGTAAAAGTGTGTGCTCCGCCATTTGCAAACTCGTTTTATCTTTATACCGTTCATAATAAGAAAGTAGAAACAAAAGATTATGCGGTGTCGGAAATTTCGGTGCACGACCGAAACCACCGTATTTTTCGTCATAAATTTTACTGTATACCGACACAGCAGAATGTGTTAATTCAATTTCTGCATTATCATTGGAAACTTCGGTTTGATTTAAATGATTGATAATCTTATCTGACTGCTCAAGCAACGAAACCCTATTATTTTTCCAAGCCTCGTTAATGGCAATAAGAAGTTCTTTAAATCCTATCATACCGCCGCGCGAGGTTTTTGGAAAATAAGTTCCTGCGAAAAACGGTTTTTGATCAGCCGTCATAAAAATACTTGTGGGCCATCCGCCGCTTCCTGTAAATGCCTGGCAAACTGCCATATACACGCTGTCAATGTCAGGACGCTCTTCCTTATCAACCTTTATTGATATAAAATTTTTGTTTAAAATTTCAGCTATTTCCTTATCTTCAAAACTTTCGTGTGCTAACACATGACACCAATGACAAGCGCTGTATCCAATACTCAAAAATATAGGTTTATACTCGGCTTTTGCGCGCTCAAATGCCTCAGCACACCAAGGGTACCAATCAACAGGATTCTCTTTGTGCTGTAAAAGGTAGGGGCTTGTTTCATATTGTAATCGGTTACTCAATTTATTACCTCCATTACAATTCAGGATGTTCCGACATAGCCTTTAAACGATTCCAACGGCGGTCTACCTCTTGCTGAATTGTACTTCGAATTTCTGCGTAGTTGTCCCCACATAAATGCTTTGTTCTTCCCATCATTTTTAGCCAATCTTCAACAGGAATTTTTTTGCCCTTTGCCTCGGGGTCAAAGGAAAGGGAGGTGTGTCCCTGTTCAACCTCGTATAGTGGGAAATAACAACTGTTAACCGCGGCAGAAATAACCTTACGTTCGGCATTCGGCTTATCACCCCAGTTAAGCGGACAGGCGGATAAACACTTTATATAAGCCGTTCCGTAATTTTTTGCGTAATGCTGTGCCTTTGCCGCTTTTTTAATAAAATCGTTCGGCTCACTCTCGGCAGCAGTAGCTACATAAGGCATACCCGTAGCCGCCATAATTCGCGGCATATCCTTATTGAAAAAGCTTTTGCCCCACTGTTTTTCTCCAAGGTGAGAGGTTGCGCTTTTAGCGCCCATCGGTGTGGAATAGGATAACAAGTCGGAAGGCC
>JAZRNX010000032.1:0-13107 GCA_045648365.1 Acutalibacteraceae bacterium | reverse complement strand
ACGATCTAAAATCTCACGCATTTTAGCTTCATACTCTTTTTGAACCATGCGATATACACCTCCTATGCAATTTTTAATTACTTTATAGAGCATAAGTCGGGAGGCCAAGCGGTCTTAGGAAGACAACCACTGGATTCACCTCCTTGGCCCACAGAACGACATGGCTACGATCCGACTTCTCACGATCTAAAATCTCACGCATTTTAGCTTCATACTCTTTTTGAACCATGCGATATACACCTCCTATGCAATTTTTAATTACTTTATAGAGCATACACCTTTATGGCGGATCAAGATTGTATACTTAATTGTTTATTTGTGTTGCCACCCGTCTTCTGTGTCATTGAAGGCGGACAGCAAGTTAAGGGATATTTTCGTCCACAAGAATTTTTACAAATCCTGTATATGGTTAATCCTGTGGACGAAAAACCAAATTAGCAGTCTAAACTACTATCATTTGCTATCTTCGTGAAAACGCTTATTTAATTCACTAGTACTAACAGATGAAACAACTATGCTTTCATCATTAAGCAAGATAATCGAACGAGTTTCAGCATCATCTGTTACATCATAGACCTCCGCAGAAGTTCTATCACAGCCATGCTTAAGCATGATTCTTCTAACCTTATCAGCATCGCTCGAAATAATAGCGCTGATTTTATTAGCATTTACGAACGCGCCGTTACCAATATTTATTAATTTAGGCATATGCGTTCTCCTTTCTTCTAAAATTTTTTATATTGCATATCCTGCTTCACGGGTCAATGAAGCAAGATACATTTATAAGGATTTTCGTCCACAAGAATTTTTACAAATCCCCGTATGTGCTTAGTTCTGTGAACGAAAATCCAAGTTAGCAGTCTAAACTACTATTTATCGTAATCTTCGTGAATACGTTTGTTTAATGCATTAGCACTAACAGAGGAAATAATCATGGTTTCATCACTAAGCACGAGAACCGAACGAGTTTCAGCATCAGCCGTTACATCATAGACCTCCACAGAACTTCTATCATAACCATGCTTAAGCATAACCTTTCTAACCTTATCAGCATCGCCCGAAATAATACATCTGATCTTATCAATATTTACGAGCGCACCTTTACCAACATTTAAAAATTTAGCCATTTGCGTTCTCCTTCTTTTTAGAATTTTTTATATTACATACGGGGAGGCCTCGCTTCATATCGTATGAATAAGTCCACTTGCCTTGCTTAAAGTCATGCATACTCGCAACTTTAATGGAGATATTATTTGCTCTCAGGAATTCGGGTTTAACATTTTTAACCCATCCTGTTATTTTGGGCAGTAATTTTTTCTCAACAACATTTCGACCGGGACCGATAAACATTAAAGTCCTTGTGACCTGAATTAATTTGTTACACTTTCTATAAAAGTCATCGGAATTATGCGTTCCGCATTCTACCTCGTAGAATGTATAACCCCAATGGTCTTTAGTGATAACATCCGGAATACAGCTTTCGTCGTCTTTAAGTTTTATTCGGTTCGCCTTACGATCAGTAGATACCAATTCAAATCCGCCACGATTTTCCAAAATGTTCTTTAATTCTTCAACCATATATCCGTGAGCATAACTGGAATGGGCCGACAAAATTTTCTCCATCTCCGATTCAGGCGGATCTTTCAAAAATCTTTTCATAAAAAGCATTCTGCCAACGTCCGTAAGTTCCAAAATATTAAAGGTACGAATTCCGGTTGAAATGCTTATGGTTTTAAAAGCATTAATAGCCACTAATTGTTTTATTGCTCTATATATTGAATCTTTGCTATAACATTGCATTTCTTTTTCAATTAAAAATCGAACAACATAATCCTTGATTTCTGCTTCTTTGGAAAAACCATTTGAAACAATAATGTAGAAGACCTTCCACATTAACGGTGAGATTTTATCTTCAATCTCTTTGACCATTACAGTAATAGTTCCTGCCCGTTCACTATTCTTTTTAAATTCATCTTCTTGCCTTTGGAGCGATTCTAAAAATTCATCTTCATAACTCTTGAACATATTGAATTTCCTTTCATATAAAAAAGTATTTGTGAACTATCCGCTGACCCACACGAATAGTTCGTATTTAAATATCGGCAACCTGAATGTAACCGTTCAAGAAAACATTAGGGTTCGATACATTTAAATAAACTTTTCGGTTCTCCAATCCTAAGAGTTCGCAATTAAATGTAACAATGTTTTTTGAAGAATTACATCAAGTTCGATATTTATTTACAAACAACTCAGTTCTCCACGCTGAATTGATTTGCAGTATTAATATGGAATACGCTTTTTTCTCATTTCAAGAAAACTTAAATTCCAATATCTTTTTAAGCCACTTCGGTTGACCAGTCCGAATTGACTTACGAGTGCAATTTCACAAATTCAAGATGTTCATTTCAAGAAAACTATATTTTTGAAAAAATGTTTTTAAGGCTAAAAAAGGAAAAAATAACACTCGATTTCAGTGCTTTAAAATCAAAAAAAGTCCTAAAAATCGAATGTTATTTCAAGTGCACTTAAAAGCCCAAACCCTTTGTTTGTCATAGGTTTAGGGCTTTTTGTATATCATATTTTGGCTCATTACTGCTATATCATATTTTGGTTCATACCCTATAAACCAATTGCGGTTCATATTCTGGTCCATTTATTAAAAAATCAAATTGGTTCATGTTTAAGTCCATATAGTAAAAATTTCAATTTTTCCTCTATAAACAAAAAGACAGCAAGAAAATCTTGCCATCTTTTTTTTATTAACCGATTTTTTTGTTTTATTTAAAATCATTTTGAATTATTTATTCTTATCTTTTTAAAACTATCTTCTAGTTGCAGCCAACATTCGTTTGTAAAAATCACTCACATTATCATCTTGTTCATTTTTTACAGCATTTTCGTCTACAACTTTTTGTGGAGCTTCCTCTTTACGAATTGTTGGTGGAGAAGATTCTGCCGGCTTTACTTCATTTTTCCGAACACTCGGTATTGGAGTCGGTTCTAATTTTACGTCCTCTTTCTGAACATTCGGTGCCGTATTCGGCTTGGGTGGTTCTTCTTTTTTCTCAATTGGTTGACTCTTTACTGGCGGAGCCGATACAACTTTTTCTTCCTTTTTCTCAACAGGCTGATTTTTAATCTGTGGCGCTGATACGACCGTCTCGATTTTCTTTGGCACAGGAGGTTCATAAAAAGCTTTATCAAAAGCCTCGTTTACTATTCTGTTTATGTCCAATTTTCTCAATCTATTACAAGCCTCTGTTACATAGGGCGCCGATGAGCAAATAAGTATTTTCTCAAAAATCTTTTTAATTGCCATGTCATAGGCATCACATAATTTTTGATATTTATTTGCTGCTCCATTATATTTTTGTTCGCTCTTAAGCATCCGGTCTTCAAATGTATAAATAATGTTTCTAATTATCCGTTCACGTTCATCCTTTGGGGGCTTGGATGCTTGTTTGTTCTTTGCTATATGCTTACGAATAACATCTTTAATACTTGACGTAATTTGTTTCGGACCAAACGACTCTACCAATTCAATAGCATACCTATCCGTGATTAGTAACCTACTGTTTATGGTTTGCGGGTTCTCAACCTTTTTGCTGCCGCAAGGAATCTTAGCGATTTTCTTATCTTGCTCTGCGATCAGAATTTCGTTCACAACTCGGTTAAACTCGCCATCACGCAGTGAATTCTTCCAAGCGATTAAGTCTAAATCTTTAGTATGCGATAATACAAAATGAATGGATTTTCTTTTTACCAAAATATCACCTCTTATTAAAACATTTTATAAAATTCACGAGACACATCACTTAAAATTGAACGATACGATTTATGCATCTTTCTAAACTTCTCTGGAGAGTCCACAAGCTCTGCTTTACGCTTTTTAATAGATAAAGACGCATCATCAAGTATTTCCTTAATGTGACTATTCTCTATATGTTCCTTTTTAGGAATAACAAGATTTTTGTTAATACACCGTCTGATTTCTTGCTTAACACAAGCAGTAAATCTACCTTTTTCGAACCCTAAAACCTCTTGGCACTCTTTCACTAATTCATCATCAAGTTCGATTTTAGTGTGCATTTCACAAACTTCGTCATTAATTTCAAAGGACATTGGGATCTCAGCAACCCTGCCGCGCACAGCCCTTTTTAAAATTTTGGTTACGAGTTCATTGAATGTTTTGGGAGAAACAGAGTTTTTAAATGCAATGATGTCTGTATCTTTTTTGGTTAATACTAAGTGGAACTTCATTTCGTTCACCTCACTTTCTGAATACAATATAAAGAACTTAAAATATCTTTTTCAAGAAAAGATTAATTTTCGCACAAAAAAACAAAAAAGGCACCTATCTTTCGATAAGTGCCTGAAACTATTCGTAAGTCTTAGTGATTATCACTTACCGTAAAAATTTGCTTTACCGCTCATTCTTATGATATGTGATAACACATATGCCCCCGTCTATTCAAAAAAAAGCAAAATATTAAGTTGGTGACCAAAGTATACTACTTTGGCACTCGTTTGTCAAGATTTATAATTAGCTTATTAGTATTTTCGCTCCGGGCGCCAGAAAAAGCCCCTTTTCGGATAAGGGATTGAGTTCTTGAAAAATATATCGCTCAATAAAAAAGTCGGCACTATTGATTTAATGCCGATAATAATTATGCCTATAATTTAATTTTAGTCATTGAGATTTATTCGGTGAAGAATTCTGCGGGCGACAATTCAAGGTAGTCGCAGATTGCAAAAAAGCTTTGCATAGACGGAAGCTGTTTATGTTCAATTATATTATCAATATAATCTTTTGATTGCGCCAGATCTTCGCTCATTTTGATTGTTGAAATTTTCTTTACTTTTACAAGTTCTGCTATTCTGTTTCCAATAAAGGATTCGGTCATCCCAAATCACCTCCGAGTTTTTCATTTTTTACAAAGTCGCACTCGAATCATTAGCGCGCCTTTGCGGTAACGTTTTTGAACTATTTTCGTTAATAAATTGATTCGTCGCAGCATCCGCTGTTCTGTTCGGATACAGTTTTGTGTACGAAAATCGAAAAAGCTGATCACTGCTGCAGGTAGAGCCTCTGAAGGAGAAGCTCACCAAGATTTTCGTCAATAATTTTTACTTCTCAGCCTGAATCATCTGACGCACAGGATAGACTTCTGTACGAGAATATTGTATCATACTCTTAGTATAATCGCAACAAAGTTAATGACGAAAATAGAAGAGATTATTGGACCGATGATAATATCATCAAAGATGTTTACTATTCGACATCTTTTTTTATTAAAAAAGAGTTGACATTGAGATGCGGTGAGTTTGTCACGCTTAAATAATTCGTTTATTTTGATTTTGCAGACGAAAATCGCAATCGGGTTCGGAGCACACCGTGATGCGATGAGGGAATGGTTCATTCATCTCAGATTCGCCGTCACATAAATCCCGATCTTATTCTTATTAACGAAAGTGGCAGAATGCGCCAGATGTTGAGATGGACAAGTTTGTGAACGAAAATGCTAAACACGCGGAAGCCGTAGTCTGGCGATGCCCGCCTCATTTTATTAACGAAAATGTTTAAATTCATGATGGCGAACCAACCGTTCTGATTGCAAACGAGAACTCATCTTTTTTCCACATATGCCTTTTTCAGCACTTGAACTCGGTTCATATTATGTTGTATATTTATTTATATTATGCGTGACAGTTCACTTGATGTCTTTGTGTGGAAACATTCTCTGGCTCAGGCTACCTTCCGTTCTTATTGGAATAAATTTTTCGATGAGTGTCATTCTTTGTATGATAAATAACTATCGTTTCGTGTATGAAATTTATAGATTCTTATAGATTAATAGTAGATTATTTTTAGGAAAAACTGTCGTTTTTAAATGACTCGGCACTGTCGTTTTGAGAGAATAAATGACTGTCATTTCGGGCGATTGATTCACTTACATTTCGAGATTTTTTTGAGATGACTTTCATTTAGTGATTTTAAGATGACCATCCCTTTGGGATGCTCAGATTGCTCCCCCTCTTGTCAACCTCAAAATGTCAAACATCTTCTTGTCATATATAACAGAAAGTATGACACTCAAAATCTCAAAATTATAGTTTAATAATAAAAAGAGAGTGTCATTTTTCTGCTTCAAAAATGATAATTATTTCAAAACAAAAAGTACCGCAGAAAAACTCTCGAACTCTTATCATAACTAAATGTAAATCAATCTCTTAAGTTTTACTTTTGAATCATATAATTAATGAAAATTAAGCTTATTTACGAAAAATCCATCATATTTTGACTTTTAGATTAAAAAATATAAGGATTCTTCAGGATACAACCCCGTTAAGATATTTTTTTCAAAAATTAACCTTAAAGGGAGAAAAGAGAATTGCAAAACTGGTTTACGTTTTCGGGGGGGGTCGCCCTTTATACGACTTCAAGTAACTTGAGATTAAATCGTATCATATTTTGCCGCATACAGTTTTATTTCCATCCAGTTCATATTCTGCCTCACTTCTCTTTATAATAATTCCTATAAGCATAGGAGAACGCAAGCACGGAAGAGAATCATATATAAGTCCATACTTAAACAACACACATCGGTTCATATTTAACAGCATATTATTCCAACGGAGCTATATCATATTAAGAGCCATTGTCTATAAAGGGTATTGTTCATATTCTGCATCATACCGTTACGTGATGTGAAGGTCATATTTAGAGCCATATCAATCTTAAATGGCGAGTTCATATTATTGTCCATACATGCAGTTGAGGTCTGTATCACATTTTGGTACAGGCCTCTTTTGTCTTTAAAACTGATTACTTATTCTTTTTACCTCTGCGCTGATAGTCTGCGTTAATGTCTTCGCTCCAATCTGCGCTAAGCGGTGCGCTTGCTCTGATATTGCAAACTGCTTTCGCAACCGACTCATAAAGAATATGAGTACCCTCACCGTCTGCGTTGTAATTAACTGCTCGGTCTTTATCAATGCCATAACGTGACGCTGTTTCAATCGCATCGATGTTAGCGCCAATAAAAAGAAACTCCCAACCGTATTTTTCCTTCTGACGCTCAATCATCTTTTTAACCTGTTCGCTTGTGTACTTATGACTTGCGTTCTCCTGCCCATCAGTTGTGATAACAAACATTGTGTGCTCCGGTACATCCTCAGGACGAGCATATTTATGAATGTTAGGTCGCATGTCAAGCGACATTTAAATCCATTAAATTAGTTAGTCTTCTATAATACCGTCATAATCATCTTCATCGCTATTGATTTCGCATAAGCAATTGGAACATTCCCAAGAACCATCCCAATACATAATTCCGCCACATTCCGGACAATCCTTGTATTTACGTTCTCCCGAATCGCTTTCTAATTCGCCAGAACAATATGGACATTTACTATATTCCGATTCATCATAAACTTTATCACAATTAGGACACATTTGCATAATGATAACCCCCATTATTTTAATTGCAATTAGCAATTTTTTCTTTAACTTTCTTTTCTTTGTAAATGGATATCAGCTTATTAGTGCCCCATACACCCAATACGACAGTCCCAAACAAACAAGTAGTAATAATAGAGCCTTTTAGAATGCCATTTGATAGTCCTGTGTTGTAGCCATCTCCGAAGCCATTTTCGTAGCCTTCTCGACTAGCAGCCATCAAAATTTCACCAGCAAGTTTTCTTATGCCGTTTCCCATGTTTCCTTCGCCATAATCACATAAAACATGATTAATTACATCGGCAGAACCATGTGAAGCGTGCAACACATCACAAAGATCATACATAATAGTGCCTCCTTTTTATTTCTTGCAATTAAAGTTTAGCACTTTAGATGATTACTGTAAATGCTCTTACTTGTACACTTTTGTACCAATTTTATATTAATTCAAAAATATCAACAACTTTTTTGGCAAGTGGATTTCCTATTCTTGAAAACTCTTGCATCATTATTATTCCTATTTCGAGATTTTCTCTATATTCGCGTTTGTTATCAATCATACAAAGGAAATACCTTAATGCAGTATAATATTCTGCATAAATTCTTCCTTGGTCAATACTACCAAGTGCTTTAATACACTCATCAAATATCTCTTGTATTGATTGAATAAATTTCTTTTTTTGAGGAGTTAAATCATCAAATAAACTTTTAAATTGGGAGTATAATTCTCCATTAGTTAAGCCATTTTTTGTACTTTGGGGAAGCACATTCATTTGAGCATACTCGACAAAAATCATCATTAAAGTATTTGCGGCACCCGCCAAAATTCCGTCCTCAATAAAAGATTTATAATATAGAGTCCTTGCGGAATTTGGCATCATTCCCATAAAATCTAAGTTCTCTATACGCTCACGATATGTATCAGCTTTCTTAAAATGCTCATTTGCTCTCGCACCTTCACTAGTTGCTGCCGCAAAGAAAAACAAATCAAAACATTTTAAAAAATCCGATTTATCTATTAAAGAATCATATGATACTAGTAATTCTTTAGTTAAATTCTGCTCCATAATCATGCTAACAGGAATATTATATACTTCTGCTATAGTTGTTATATATTCTTGAGGTATATTCCTTTTTTGAAGTTCGTAGGCAACTATTGTATCATAAGAATAGCCAGCCAATTTATGAGCAAGTTTTTTTCGAGTATCGCCCTTATGTTTTCTTAATATAAGAAGATTATCGGCAATCCTTTTGGCATCATCTTCCACAACATTCTTCATCTATTATTCCTACACTTTTCTTAAAATTTTAGTTTTTACAGATAATAATTACTTATTTCTTTTCTTCCCACTCAGTTTCCTTAAAACCAACAAGTACAAAATCGTCGCTTATAAGCAACGGTCTTTTAACAAGCATACCGTCTGTTGCAAGAAGTTTTATCATCTCATCCTCGCTCATTTCGGGGAGTTTGTTTTTAAGGTCTAATGATTTATAAATCAGACCGCTTGTATTAAAAAACTTCTTTATCGGTAATCCGCTTTTGTTATACCACTCGGTCAATTCTTCAAATGTGGGATTGTCGAGTTTAATATCCCTAAGTTCATATTCGATTTTATTATCATCTAACCACTTTTTCGCTCTCTGGCAAGTGGTGCATTTTGGATAGCAGATAAATTTCAACATAGCAATCTCCTTATTCAATAACTTCAATCAAAAAGCTTACGGGACGGAAACCGTCATTGCAAGAAATCATTGCAGATTTTGGATTCTTCATCCATCCGTCATAGAAATTCCCACCACCGTGAGCAAGTGTCATAACAAACGGTGAAACGCTCTCCCACGCACTGTCACAAAATCCGTCAGGCTTTTGCCAGCCTTCACAGATAAACACTTGACCCTCCTGCAAGTCACAAGCGTGTTCTATCGGGTTTTCATACTTTTCAATTAAATCGTCATGCCGTGCTTTTCGCATTACGGTGATCTTAATTTTATTCATATACTTTCCCTCTGTTTTTTAATATAAACGTTCCATAAAATACCGCAATAATCGAGATAACGGCGGACGTGATAACTTGCTGTGTGT
Organism: Acutalibacteraceae bacterium; assembly: GCA_045648365.1. Taxonomy (GTDB): domain Bacteria; phylum Bacillota; class Clostridia; order Oscillospirales; family Acutalibacteraceae; genus UBA737. The sequence continues at coordinate 3,565 of JAZRNX010000032.1, read as the reverse complement.
TCGTAATATCCACGGCAAAGGCACTGAGCGAATTGATAACTGCATGGGCGATAATCGGTGCCCACAAGCTTTTAGTTTTATGGAACAAAGCCACAAACAAATAACCTATTGCAATTGCTGATACAACCTGACAAATATTAGGAATTAGTTCTGCACCGCTACCGTTTATAAGGTTAACAAAATGTCCAATACCAAAGGTAATGCTTGATACGATAATTGCAGATTTCAAATTATTCTCCGCCATTGCCTTAAACAAGAAACCGCGGAAAATAATCTCCTCCAAAAATCCCACAAGCAACATACTGAGAATATAAAAAACGGTTATGTACCACTTATAATTTACAGTAACGCCGAAGCACAGATTGCAGGATGCAATGACGATAAGCGGAATATAGTATAGTAATCTTTTAGGGCTAATCTCTGCCTTGCAAAGACCGAACTCACGAAACAAATCATTCTTTTTCATCCAAATAAGAGCAACCGCCGTCATAATACCAAGAAAAATGACAGTTATACTTTTCTCCATATTAACGAGTCTTGACAACTCATCAGCGCAACTTGCGCCGATTACATAACTAATAATCCAAGTAAGAGCAAACCTAATTTTGCTATATTCATATAGATTTTTCACTTAGCCATACGTCCTTTATACATAAAACATTCTTCCTCATGCGAGAAAATAACGCCGATTGCCTGCAGGTAAGAATAAATGATGGTGCTGCCCACAAATTTCATTCCACGCTTTATAAGGTCTGCGGATAGAGCATCCGACAAAGGCGACTTGGTCTTGTCCACCTCTATAATCTGCTGTTCACCAGTAAAGACTTTCAGATACTCTCGGAAACTGCCGTATTCATTTTTTATTTCTAAAAATATTTTTGCGTTATTTACCGCCGCCCGAATTTTCAGTTTGTTGCGTATGATATCTTTATTGTTTTGAAGTTCAGCGATTTTATCGTCATCATAAGCCGCAAGCTTTTCGGCATTAAAGCCATCAAAGGCTTTGCGGAAAGCCTCGCGTTTATTAAGCACACATTCCCAAGAAAGTCCTGCCTGAAAGGATTCGAGAATGAGCATTTCAAATAAATACTGCTCATCAAAATTCGGCACACCCCATTCTTCGTCGTGGTATTTTATGTATATAGGATTTTTAAGGTTGCACCATTTACAGCGTTTAAGTTTACTCATTTTTACGCTCCAAGTAAGCTTTGGTCGAAGGCAAACAACGCTTCGTTAATTTCAAAGATATTGTAATTACCTTTGCTTATAAAATATTCTATTATTATATCGAATTTATTGCTGTGCGAAAGAGCAAATCCCGCCTTTTTAAGCATATCTTCGGTTTCAGAAAGTGTGAGTTCGAGCGAGATAGCGAAAGCGATTGCAGTGGGTTTGCTCGGCTTATAATGCACGTCACTGCGGATTTTTGAGAACAGTTTGCGGTCGATGTTTGCTTTTTTATAGCACTCGGCATCGGTCATACCTTTTTCGTCAATCTTGCGGAGAAGCATTTGCGAAAAGCTCTCGTCAATCTGCTTGAGTTTTGAGTCAAGATCATCTTCTGCAAAAAGAGCTTTGCACTCGCAGATTTCATCCGCCATAATTGATTGTATCGGAGCATTCATCCGCATGCTCTCGCGGCGGTAATCGGTATGCTTATCTACATAGTTATCGTCTATGTATTCTGCGATATCCGAGAACAACTTCTCACTGATTTTATATGCCGCCTTATCAAATATGACGATATAGACCTTCATCTCATTTTCGAGAAGAAAGTCGCTGATGACGTCAATAGCAACCTTTAACGCTTGGTCTTTCGGGTATCCGTATATACCAGAAGAGATAAGAGGAAATGCCACAGTTTCGCAGTTATGCTCTTTTGCAAGAGCCAACGACTCACGATAGCATGATTCAAGCAGTGACTTCTCGCCGTGATTACCATCTTCATAAACGGGGCCGACAGTATGTATTACATATTTAGCAGGCAGATTATAACCACCAGTAATCTTTGCCTTGCCGGTTTTACATCCACCAAGTGTTTTACACTCAGCAAGTAACTTTGATCCTGCCGCATAGTGAATCGCACCGTCAACACCGCCACCGCCTAAAAGTGATTCATTGGCGGCATTTACAATGGCATCCACCGTCATTTTAGTTATATCATTTCTTATAAATTCTAATGGCATAAACCAACCTCGTTTTTAACAATTCGAAAAATTCGAATTGTTAGATTTTTTAAAAATTCAGCACAAAGCCTATCAAGAGAACTTTTTTCACATTGGTCTCTATATATAAAACTTTTTATGCGTCGCATTTTTCTTTTATATACTTCATTTTATCAAGTGGAACGGGCAGGTCATCAGAACGAAATTCTTCAACTAACACAACCTTTGCCATTAATTCTTCGTTTTTGTATCCGTAAGGTACATAAACATAATCGCCTTTTTTGAGGGTTATATCATCGGTCCTATACCATAAACCGTTAGGGTGTTCGTCCATAGTCACCTTACAGTAACGATAATATTTGCCGTCCCATTCTTTTGGCTTTCTTTTGGCAGCAAGGTCTTTTTCTAACCTTTGAATACAGTAATTCAGGTCGGTTATCCGGTTTTCAAGTTGAGTAACCTTGGATTTGAGTGCTTTGTTTTCGTTTTTGAGTTTTTTATACTCTTCACGAGATATTTCGTCTGCTGTATCGCTCTTGCCGAAATATTCATCATCAAGTTCCAAGTTTTCCTTTTCTGGTTTTAAGAAAACTCGTATATCGTACTCTTCTTTATTAAGACTTTTCATAAGATAGTCTTCTTTTAAAGGCTTGTTTAAAGATTTGATTTCTTTCTCGAAAAAAGCATAAAACCAAGGGTCTGCTTCTCGTACACCTTCAATACTACAAAAGACCAATAAATCTTCCAAAATGGAATACTTGCTCATTTTCTTTTCATCTCTGAAACGGTTGGTCATAATACCGTTATAAACCCGAAGAAAATTGTCGCGCAAATTATTTTCTATACAGTAAGGAATATATTTAGTTAATGAAAACAAGTGCTCTTCAACATAAGTTTTGTTAAAAATTATTTCTTCTAAATCGGGATTTTTCGAAACATAACGAAAAATCGATGTTTGCTCTTCTTCATCATCGCTTTCTCCGTCAGTAGTGGCTAAATTACTGAAAATATTATCGGTCAAACTCCATGCTTGTGAATTCCATTTGTCGACACCACGATTAATAAGAGCACCAGGAAAATTATAAATTGACCACACCCAAATAGTAACAGCCAGCTCCTTATCAACACTGTAAATTTTATCAATCAGGGTAGAAAAATCTTCGCATTCGTGTTTTTCGTAATTGTCGCTTACTTCCTTAAAGTTATCATATATAGCGTCACCGATGCGATAACTCCTATCTTCTCGGTCATAATATCTTCTTTCAATACTCTGTGTTGATTGTTGTTTTGCAGGAGTGTTTTTAGGTCCGGAGTTGTTTTCTTTACTACCACCAAAAACTTGGTCAATAGGTTTGCCATCGTAATTAAGAGAAGTAGTAGCTCCAATGGTCAAAGACAAC
>JAZRNX010000031.1:0-22727 GCA_045648365.1 Acutalibacteraceae bacterium | reverse complement strand
TTGAATCCAGTGGTTGTCTTCCTAAGACCCGCTTGGCCTCCGACTTACTTCATTGAACTGTTTGAATGCTTCAGGGAATTTGTTAGCCATTTCAGCAATAGGCATAGGAGTACGAACACCAGCAACAACGTCTTCGCCCTGTGCGTTTACAAGGAATTCACCATAAGGCCCTTGTCACCAGTAGCAGGGTCACGAGTAAATGCAACACCTGTACCACAGTTGTCACCCATGTTACCAAACGCCATCATTTGTACGTTAACGGCGGTACCCCAAGAATATGGAATATCGTTGTCACGACGGTAAACGTTTGCACGAGGGTTGTCCCATGAACGGAATACAGCTTCGATAGCGCCCATAAGTTGTTCCTTAGGATCGGTAGGGAAGTCTTTGCCAATTTTTGACTTGTATTCAGCCTTGAACTGTTCAGCAAGTGTCTTAAGATCGTCAGCAGTAAGTTCAACGTCTAACTTAACGCCTTTTTCTTCTTTCATTTTGTCGATAAGTTCTTCAAAATATTTCTTACCAACTTCCATAACTACGTCAGAATACATCTGGATAAATCTTCTGTAGCAGTCATAAGCCCAACGGGCATTGCCGCTTTTTGCAGCCATTGTTTCAACAACATCTTCATTAAGACCAAGGTTGAGGATAGTATCCATCATACCGGGCATAGATGCACGCGCACCGGAACGAACAGAAACTAGAAGGGGATTTTCCTTATCGCCGAACTTCTTGCCGGTGATGCCTTCCATCTTATCGATGTATTCCATAATCTGTGCCTGAATATCATCGTTGATTTTTCTGCCATCCTCATAGTACTGTGTGCAGGCCTCAGTAGTAACGGTGAAACCCTGAGGAACGGGAAGACCGATTTTGGTCATCTCGGCAAGGTTAGCGCCTTTACCGCCGAGGAGTTCACGCATGGATGCGTCGCCCTCGCTAAAAAGGTAAACAAACTTGTGACTCATTTGCGAATCAACCTCCTAAAAAATTTGTGGATAAAAATCCATTTTTAACTAATTTAATACAAACATATAAATATATGCTTTGCGTATCTATGTCATTATAACAAATAAAATTACAAAAATAAAGTGTTTTTTGCAAAAATTTGGATTTCTATCATAAAAAACCAAACAAAATACACCGAAAGTGAGAAAAACTATGATTTTTCCACATAAAAAACGCCGTTTTACAAAAACGGCGCATAAAATTATTTGTTTTTAAAATTGATAATTCGCAAAATAACGGGCGCAAGGATTATATTTGTTATGAGTTCAAATATAAAATTGCCACCTGCAAGACCTAAAAACATATAGGAAGTTGCGTTTTTAAATCCTTCTGCAAATCCCCACTCTGTAATAGCGCTCATAAAGAAGAGTTTGCAACCGATGAGAAATACGCCTGTGTTAACAACGGGACAAACAACAGCTGCAGCCATAACGGCAAGATACTGGTTGTGCACTGCGAGAATTTTATAGGTCAGTCCTGCCAACAATCCGCAAAGGAGACCCTTTGCAAGAACGGTGATAATAGTACCTGCAACATCAATGGCAAAAAATGCTGAAGCATCGCCGCTCATAATTACTGCGACGCCGAAAACAAGCCCCAACCATCCGCCGATTTTATAATCGCATAGGGCGGCACCAATTACGATTGGAACCAAAACCAAGGATATGGAGAAGGGCCCGAATCGAATGAATGCTCCGAGTAGCTGCAGTACGATAACAAGGGCAGTTAAAACTGCACCGAGTACTAATTTTCTAGTGTTTTCCTGTCTTTTGTTTGTCATAAAATTACCTCCGATACTGTTCCAAAACGGATACAGTTCATAATAAATTTGACATATATAAACTGAAAAATCAGTTATGCCTGAAGTGGATTATTTGTTCTTTTCATAAATTTCACGAAGACCTTCAAGAAGGAGGTTTTCGTTATAGATTATCTCGCTCTTACAATGGGTAATAATTTCCTTTGAAAGTCCGCCCGTTGCCACAACGGTGGGAATTTCTTGGAGTTCTTCAGAAATTCTTTCAATAAGCCCATCAATCATAGAAGCGGTGCCGAGAATAAGTCCCGAACGCATACAGTCAACAGTATTTCTGCCAATAACCGAAGGGGGCGCTGAAAGGTTTATTGAAGGGAGCTGAGAGGTGTTTTCGGTAAGGGCTTTAAGGGTGAGCATAACACCTGCCGCAATAGAGCCGCCCACGAATTGACCTTCGCTGTTTATAACGCTTACTGTGGTAGCCGTTCCCATATCAATTACAATGCAGGGAAGGGTATATTCGCTTATAGCGCCAACCGCTCCTGCCACAAGGTCTGCGCCTAGTTGGGCAGGGTTGTCGATTTTGATATTCAGCCCCGTTTTAAGACCGGGTCCAAGCTCTAAAGGTACGATATGGCAGAGCAGTGAAATGGCGTTTGCTACCGAGGTTGCTACAGTTGGAACAACCGATGCAATAATGCAGTCTTCAATATCTCTGTAATCAGTATCGTGGAGAGCCAGGACATCCTTAATTGCAACGGCATATTGGTCTCGTGTTAAGCGGGTATCAGTAGAAAGACGGGCTGTAAAAAGCAATACGCTTTCATCATAAACGCCTAAAGTCAGATTAGTGTTGCCGATATCAATAGCAAGAAGCATAATTATAACTCCTTTTCGTGAATTTTAACTCCTTGGTGCCTAAGTTTATGTTGCAAGGCAGTAATATCAATTTTATTAAAATCGCAGTTTAAAGCCGCCGCGGTTCCTGCCGCCTCGCCTGATACTGCGCAAACGGGTATAACCCTCGTTATATCCCATAACTGGTCATCACTTGAAATGCATCTGCCCGCCGCAAGAAGATTTTTAATCTTCTCACCTTTAAGGCAGGAAAAGGGGAGTTCGTATATAGGTCCGCAACTTTTCCAGTCGGGGAAAAGACCTACACTATCGGGGAATTCCTTATGCATTTCCTTTTCGCCTTGTGTATATTTACCCACAATGCGCCGCGTCATACGAAGCTGAGGAATTGAAGGTATGGTTGAAAGAGAATGAGTTTCCGAAAGAGGTCCGTTTTTAAGAAATTCATCAAGCATAAGCTTATGGGAAAGAATTGTTCTTTCGGAATTTTCTTTGGCATCTATTCCCGAAATGGATTTAGTGTTTTTAACCTCTTGGAGTTCATCCTCTGTTTGTTGAGAATCACAAGCGCCGACGGGACGAAGAATTGTTTTACCGTCAAGATTTTCAATAAACCAAGCGGCTAAAATATTGCCGTTTCGTTTTGATAGAGCAGTATTTTCGCCTGAAAGATAGCATATATCCGCATCTCCCGTGCAGTCAACCACCGCCTTTACGGCAACCGCCTCTCTGCCCGATTTATTTTCGGTTATAAGATGGGTGATAACACCTTTTTTAACTACGGTTTCGCAAACTGCTGTGCCGTAAAGAATATCTACGCCGTTTTTAATTAGAAGCTGTTCGCATCTGACGGCAAAAACACTCGGATTATAGTAGGTGAGGTAGCGTTCCTTTTTGATTTCTTCGCCGTTTATCCATTCCTCTGCTTTATGCGGATATTCGCCGCCGTCTGCCACTGAGAGTTTAATAAGCTCCTCTGCAATACCGTAGCAAACCTGTTTCCCCTTACCGTCGCAAATGGGGAGGTAAATGACAATAAGCCCTGCCGTAGCAAGACCGCCTAACATATATTCCCTTTCAATGAGCAGAGTTTTAGCGCCGTTTCGAGCTGACGCGAGAGCGGCAGCAATACCCGCTATTCCTCCGCCTACAATTACGGTATCATAATTATCGGTAACGGGTGTTTTTCTTTTTTTCTCGGTTATATACATTGAAGGTTACCTCTTCGAGTAATTCGTTCTCAAATATATTAACACTATTATATAGAAAAATCAACATTGTAAAATAAAAATAGTAAAAAATGGTTGACTAATCGAGAGGGTGTTGTTATAATGTTTTATGCTAAACGGAGAAATATGCCGTTTAAATCCTTGCTGTGCATAACTATGCACGGCCAAAAGTCCAAAAGGAGGTGCAACGAAATGACCAATAAGTATGAGGCAGCTCTTATCTATTCTGTAGCTGGCGGTGATGATGCCGTTAACGCACTTAAGGATAAGTTTAATGACCTTATCGCAAAAAATGGCACGGTCGAAAATGTTGACGAATGGGGCAAGCGCCGTCTTGCATACCTTATCAACGATGAGGCAGAGGGCTATTATGTGTTCACTACATTTACAAGTGGACCCGAATTCCCCGCAGAACTCGAGCGTGTAGCTGGTATTACCGATGGCGTTCTTCGCGTTATGGTAATTAAAAAGTAATGGAGGATTTTTAAAATGTTCAATTTAGTAGTATTAACTGGTCGCCTTACCGCTGACCCGGAGCTCAAAACCACTCCCAACGGTATTTCAGTGACTTCATTCTCCATCGCCGTAAGTCGCCGCTACCGTTCAGGCGAAGAAACTCAGGCAGACTTCATCAACATTGTTGCTTGGCGTCAGAATGCTGAGTTTATTACAAAGTATTTCAAGAAGGGCAATATGATTGGTATCGAGGGCGCTATTCAGACCCGTCGTTATACCGATAAAAACGGCAATAACCGTACTGCTTTTGAGGTTGTTGTTAATAATGCCCAGTTTGTAGAGTCTAAGAGGGATTCAGCAGGAGGCGTAGATGATAGCGCCGCTTCTTATTCCAATGCTGATGCAGGTGATTTTACCGAAATCGGCGGTATGGATGATGACCTACCCTTCTAATACTCTTCTTTTAATCCAGTAAAGGATAATTACTGTAAAGGAGGAACTTTTAAATGGAAAAGAACGATAAGCCCGCATTCAGAAAGGCACGCAAAAAAGTTTGCCATTTCTGTGCTGACCGTATAGAAGAAATCGATTATAAGGATGTTGCCCGTCTTCGCAAGTTCGTTTCTGAACGCGCTAAGATTTTACCCCGCCGCGCAACAGGCACCTGTGCTAAGCATCAGCGTGCTCTTACCACCGCTATTAAGCGCGCGCGCCAGGTAGCACTTCTTCCTTATGTTAACGATTAATTGATTTTCACCCCGATTCGTAAGAGTCGGGGTTATTTTGTCAAAATAAGTTGACATATAAAATGTTATATGATATTATTTTCTTGTTGATAGAGGCGCGGTTGACATTAGTAGCACCTTAAATTGCTCGGATAAGCATGGTGCGAAAGGGGAGACCGCCGAAATGGTCTATCTTTATCCGAAGGTAAACCGTTGGTATATTGCAGAATATGTAGTATACTGTCACATTTCGTGGAGTGCTATCTTAAAGGTGTGTATCTTTTACGGTAAGCGCTATAATATGGCGTTTACCGTTTTTATTTTAGGAGGAGAAAGAATGACAAAAAAAGGAATAATTTCCAAAGTGCTCATTTTTGCTTTCATTGTGGCTTTTGGCGTTTTGTGCGCCTTCACAGGTTCAATCACAAGCCCCATTGGAACATTATGGTCACTATTTCCACCCGTTGTGGCAATCGGTTTGGCGCTTATAACCAAAGAGGTTTATTCTTCTTTGTTTGTGGGCGTTCTTGCAGGCGGACTTTTAGCTACAGGATTCAAACCCCTTGAGACAGTTAATAAGATTACTAATGAAGGTCTTATTGAATCTGTATCAGGTACTGCAGGTATCTTCGTATTTCTCGTAGTTCTCGGCGCTATCGTTGCTTTACTTAATAACGCAGGCGGCTCTCAGGCCTTTGGTAACTGGGCAGCCAAAAATGTTAAAAGTAAAGTAGGCGCAGCTCTTGCAACCTTCGTTTTCGGTATCCTTATCTTTATCGACGATTATTTTAACTGCTTGACTGTTGGCGCAGTTATGCGTCCCGTAACCGATGAAGCAAAGATTTCCAGAGCTAAACTTTCATACCTTATAGATGCTACTGCAGCACCCATATGTATGATAGCTCCTATTTCTTCTTGGGCTGCGGCTGTTTCTGAGTATGTTCCTGAAGGTCAGGACGGTTTATCCCTCTTTATTCAGGCAATTCCTTATAATTTCTATTCACTTTTAACCTTCGTATTTATTATTGCTATCACCCTTATGAAGTTTGAATTCGGTCCCATGAAGCTTCACGAAATGAATGCAGCTAAGGGCGACCTCTTCACCTTCGGTGGCGAGGTTAAGGACGAAGATGAGGTTGAGTATGATGAGGAAGAGGTTCTTGATAAATCTCATGCAAAAGTTATTGACCTTGTTCTCCCCATTCTCGTTCTTATTGCAGTTTGTGTTTATGCTCTTTACTATGTAGGTCAAACAGGCGGTCTTAGTTTTGCCGATGCTTTCGGTAATACCGATGCTACAGTTGCTCTTCCTTGGGGTGGACTTGTTGCTTTAGTAGTTGTTATTATCTACTTCATCGCAAGAAGACTTATCACTTTCAATCAGGCAATGGCTTCTATTCCTAAGGGATTCAAGGCAATGGTACCCGCTATCCTTATCTTGACTCTTGCTACCTCTCTTAAGAATATGACAGGTCTTCTTGAATCCTCAACCTTCGTTGAAAATGCCCTTGCAGATGTTGGCGGATTGCAGAACTTCTTACCCGCAATTATCTTCCTCGTAGCCTGTGGAATTTCCTTCGCTACAGGTACTTCTTGGGGAACCTTCGGTATTCTTATACCCATCGTTCTTGCGATCTTCCCCGTAGGAAGCGCACTTGGTACCATCGGTATGTCGGCATGTCTTGCAGGTGCGGTTTGTGGCGACCATTGTTCCCCCATTTCCGATACAACCATTATGTCTTCGGCGGGTGCTCAGTGCAATCACATTAACCATGTTTCAACACAGCTTCCTTATGCGTTGACCGTTGCGGCCGTATCCTTTGTGGCATACATAATCGCAGGTTTTGTAAACAACTGGATGATAGTTCTTCCCATAGGCGCCGCCTTAATGATAGGAACTCTCCTTGTTCTCAAATTTGCCACTGTTAAAAAAGCATAAAAAATATTGAAAAATTCAATCACTGCATCTATAATATAGGTGCAGTGATTTTTTGTGTGGTGATTAAAATAAAGCGAGAACTTTCAAAGCAAACAGAGATTGAGCGTAGTATAATTAAGCGTTACAGAAAGGTTATATGGAATAACTTTGTTGGCGCCGTTAAGGAATATGAACTCATAAAAGAAAACGATAATATTGCCGTTTGTATTTCGGGCGGTAAGGATTCGATGATTCTTGCTAAATGTATGCAAGAACTTCATAAACATAGCGAGGTGCCTTTTAACCTTAAGTTTATCGTTATGGACCCAGGGTATGCCGAGCCAAACCGCAAACTTATAGAGGAAAACCTCAATATAATGGGCATTGATGCGGAAATATTTGAAAGCGATATTTTTGATGTTGCATATAGTGCAGGTGGCTCACCCTGTTATCTTTGCGCCCGTATGAGAAGGGGAGCGCTTTATGCCAAAGCTAAGGCAATAGGTTGCAATAAAATTGCCCTCGGCCACCACTTTGATGATGTTATAGAAACCCTTTTAATGAGTATGATGTATTCATCAGAAATCAAAACAATGCTTCCGAAACTTCATAGCACTAATTTTGAGGGGATGGAACTTATCCGACCTCTTTATAAAGTCAAGGAAAAGGATATTATAAATTGGGCAAACTATAACGAACTTAAATTCTTGCAGTGCGCTTGCAAGTTTACCGAGGAAAGCCAACACAATGAGGAGCTTTCCAAGCGAAAAGAAATTAAGGCGCTCATTAAGGAGATTAAGAAAACAAACCCCAATGTAGACGATAATGTGTTCCGCAGTTTGCACAATGTAAATATGGCAACCATACCGGGTTGGCGGGACGCGGATAACGGCAAAACCCACACATTTTTAGAAAAATATTAAGATATAAAAAAGCCAAGACGAAATTCGCCTTGGCTTAAGTTTTTTATTAAATTAAAAACCTAAAAGTTCAGTACCTGCTTTTTCAAGTTCAGCTCTGCGTTTATCGGCAGCCGCGCTATCCTTACCCACAGCACTAACATAAATCTTAATCTTGGGTTCTGTGCCCGAAGGACGAACTATAAGGTAACTTTCATCCTTAAGGTAGAAACCAATAACATTAGATTTAGGAAGGTCTATGGCAGTTTCGTTACCGTTTACGGTATCTAAACTCTTTTGCATACCGAAATCTTTAATGAGAATAACTGGGCTACCGGATATTTCTTTAGGCGGATTTTCGCGAAGAGAGGACATAAGACCTTTGATTTTTTCCATACCTGTTTGGCCTTCGCAGGTGAAACTTTTTTGCATACAGTAGAAATATCCGTGTTTTTTATAAATGCTGTCAAGAACATCTATGAGGGTTAAGTCTTTGGTTTTATAGAAAGCCGTCATTTCGCAGATAAGCATTGAGGCCACAACGGCATCCTTATCCCTTGCAAAATCACCTGCAAGATAGCCGTAGCTTTCTTCAAAACCTAGAATATATCTATTGGTTTCACCTTTTTGGGCTAATGCCGTTATCTGTTCGCCGATGAATTTAAAGCCTGTAAGAACATCGACCATCTCGCAACCGTATTCTTCCGCAACCTTTTTGCAAAGGTCGGTGGAAACGATAGATTTAACAGCTATTGGGTTTTCTGCCAATGTACCCATTTCTTTTTTGCGGGAAAGCATATAGTTAAGGAGAAGAACACCTACATCGTTGCCCGTAAGCAATTTATACTCTCCATCAATATTTACCGCAATACCGACACGGTCACAGTCAGGGTCGGTAGCGAGTAAAAGGTCGGGATTGGTAGTTTCGGCTATTTTCAAGGATTCCTCAAATGCCTGTCTGAATTCGGGGTTGGGGAAGGGAACTGTGGGGAAGTTGCCGTCGGGCATCTCCTGAGAGGGAACCACCGTAACATCGGTAATACCAATGCGGTCAAGAATTCTTCTTACGGGCATATTACCCGCACCGTGAAGGGGGGTGAAAATAACCTTAAGCCCCGATAAATCGATATCGGTGGAAACTCTGGCCTTTTCTACCTCATCAAGATAACTGTTAATCAAATCTTCGCTGATAAATTCAACAATTCCGCTTTTAAGCCCATCTTCAAAGTCCATCTTCTTAACGCCGTCAAAAATATCAATACTGTTCATAATGGACATAACATAATCTGCGGCCTCGGGACCTAATTGGCAACCGGTTTCATCGTATGCCTTGTAGCCGTTGTATTTAGCGGGGTTATGACTCGCCGTAACAACTACACCTGCATCACAGCCCAGATGTCTTACAGCATAAGAAAGCATAGGAGTGGGCATAAGTTCACTATATATGTAAACCTTGATGCCGTTAGCTGCGAATATTTCAGCAGCGGTTTTGGCAAAATCTTCAGATTTTATACGGCTATCATAGGCAATAGCAACACTGCCTTTATCCGTTCTGGAGTTAACATATGCGGCAAGACCTTGGGTAGCCTTTCCTACGGTATATATGTTCATTCGGTTGGTACCCGCGCCGATAACGCCGCGAAGACCTGCAGTACCAAATTCAAGGTCGCAGTAAAAGGCATCGGAAATGGCTTCACTGTCGTCCTTAATTTCTTTAAGTTCTTTTATAAGAGAAGCATCCTCGGTTGCTTTTTCACACCATAAGTTATAAATTTCTTCGTACATAAAAATCCTCCAAATATTTACTATATTTATTGTATAACTTTTACGCCCTAATGTCAACAATCTTAATAAGTAAGAAAATTGTTAAAAAAGTGTAAATTTTATCAAAATTTGTAATTTCTTATAATATTAATAATTTTTCTTGACATTCGTTTTTAAATATTGTATTATATGAACAATGATTGTCAATTAGAACCTGTTGGTGAACCAATGAATGATTTTTTTACCGAAAGATATAGCGTATTGTCTGATGACGAACTGTCAAGTCTTGTCAAAGATGGCAAATATGAATGTCTTCAAACGCTGATTAACCGCTATATGCCTTTTATAAAGGCGGTGGCCGTGAAGTTTAGCGAAATTGATAAAGAAGATTTGGTTCAAGAGGGAAGAATGGCGGTTTTTGCTGCCGCCCGTTCCTATGACGGTGAAAAAGCTTCTTTTTCAACATTTGTTAAGCTATGTATAAACCGAGCCATAGGCGATTATGCCAAGGCGTTTTCAGTAAAGAAAAGAATTCCCAGTAAACTGATTACTTCAATTCATGAAATTGAAGTGGAGGACAGCGAAAGCCCCGAAAAATTGGTTATAGATAAAGAAAGCTATGATTTGCTGAGCATTAAGCTTAAGGAAATTCTTTCGGCGCTGGAATATGAGGTTTTAGGTGAATATTTATCGGGCGGCGGTTATAAAGAAGCCGCGAGAAAGCTCGGCATATCCGAAAAATCTTTCGATAATGCCATAAGCAGAATCCGCGCTAAATTAAAAGGTCTGTAAAATGCGATGAGCATTCAGATATAGTCCCGAAGAATCGGGCAATTTTAACCAACAAGAGAGAGGTACAAAAAATGTTTGAAGACAAGACTTTAGTTTGCAAAGATTGCGGCGAAGAATTCGTTTTCACTGCAAGAGAGCAGGAGTTTTATGAGTCCAAGGGATTCGTAAATGAACCCCAGCGTTGCAAACCTTGCCGTGACAAGCGTAAGAACGCAGGAAAGGCACCCAGAGAAATGCACGAGGCAACTTGTGATGCTTGCGGCGGTGTTGCTCGCGTTCCCTTCATTCCTCGTGATGACCGTCCTGTATATTGCAGTGAGTGTTTCGCAAAGATGAAGGAAGCTGAAGCAGCAGAAGCACCTGTAGCCGAAGAAGCAGCAGAATAATTTTGCTTAATTAAACCGCCCTAAAGGGCGGTTTTTTTAATGTTTTTTCGACAAAATTAAATATATTGTTTCAAAAAGCTTCCAATTGTGCTATAATAAATTATAATTATTCATATTTTAGTAATATTATTATGATAATGTTACCTTACAATACATAATAGGAGGGGTATTCAAAATGAGACGTCAGAAAATTCTCATAGTAGATGATGATGTAAATATCTGCGAATTGCTTCGTTTGTATCTTGAAAAAGATGGATTTGAAACCCGTGTTGTAAATGATGGGGGAAGCGCTGTAAGGCAGAGTGAAAGTTATGCGCCTGACCTTATTTTGCTTGATGTAATGCTCCCTATTCTTGATGGTTGGCAGGTTTGCCGCGAAATCAGGAAAAAATCGAGTACTCCCATTATTATGCTCACCGCAAAGGGTGAAACCTTTGATAAAATTTTGGGTCTTGAGCTGGGCGCCGATGATTATATCAGTAAACCCTTTGATACCAAAGAGGTAATCGCACGAATTAAGGCGGTGCTTCGCCGTTCATCTGAGAACGAGAAAAACCGTGACATTAAGAAGGTTAATTACGAGAAACTTAGTATCAACCTTACAAATTACGAGCTTGTTGTTGATGGGAAAGCCATTGATACTCCGCCTAAGGAGCTTGAGCTTTTGTATCATCTGGCAAGTAATCCCAACCGCGTTTTCACCCGCGACCAGCTTCTTGATGAGGTATGGGGCTTTGATTATTACGGTGATTCCAGAACTGTTGATGTCCATATCAAAAGAATCCGCGAAAAACTTGAAGGCATATCAGATAAATGGGCCCTTAAAACAGTTTGGGGCGTTGGATATAAGTTTGAGGTTAAATAATGCGTCAGCGTATATTTAATAAGTATTTTATAACCACCGCTGTAACCATTATTTTGAGCTTAGGCGTAATGATGGTTATATTGACCGTCATTTTCAACGATTATCTTGCGGATATGAAGTATGAAACCCTTAAAAAGAGTTGTGATTCGGTTGCCAATTTCACCTATAACGGTCTTGAAAGCGGTGAAGCTCAGGATGATATGCCTTATTTTATAGCCCAGAATATAGCCAGTGTTTCGGATGTGGATGTTTTCTTTCTCGACAAAAACGGTACGGTTGCCACCTGTGGATGCAGTGAATCGGGAATTGAAAGTAAATGCGAACATATCGGTCTTACCGTTTCGGAGAAATTTCTTTTCAATGTTGCCAATGAAACAGTAACGGGCTTCGGCAATCTTAACATTTATGGGGATGAGCATTATTATGCCGTAAGAATTTTAGGCGATACCGCCGATAAGTTTATAGGTTATGTTGTTTCGGCTTCTTCTACTACCGATGTTGATGCCCTTATGTCAAGAATGACTCGGCTTTATTTGATATCTGCAGTATTTCCCCTTACGGTTATGTTTTTAGCTATTTATATCATAACCTATCGTATGACTAAACCTTTAAAGCAGATGTCAGATGCGGCAAAGGCAATGGCAAAGGGCGATTTTTCAAAAAGAATTCCCGTTACAAGCGACGATGAAATCGGTCGACTTGCAGTTTCTTTTAACCAGATGACCAATTCACTTTCCCAACTTGAAGAAATGCGCAAGAGTTTTGTTACCGATATTTCTCATGAACTTAAAACCCCAATGACAACTATAGGTGGTTTTATAGACGGTATTATAGATGGTACCATAGAACCCGAGCGACAAAAGCATTATTTAGAAATAGTTTCGGAGGAGGTTAATCGCCTTTCCAGAATGGTCCAGTCTATGCTCAGTATTTCGCAACTAGAATCGGGTACGGATAACCTTAAAAAAGATAGATTTGATTTCAAAGAATTGCTTTTATCCGTGGTGCTTTCTCAAGAGCAAAGAATTACCGAAGGCGATTTTCAGATTATCGGCCTTGATAAAATAAATAGTGTAACATTAAATGCCGATAAGGATTTGATTTATAGGGTTATATATAACCTCGTTGATAATGCGGTTAAATTTACCGATAAGGGCGGAAGCATAGAGTTTGCCGTCAAAGTTGATAATAAAAAACTTACATTTAGTATTAATAATACAGGTAAGGGAATTCCTCAAAATGACCTTCCGTACCTTTTCGAACGCTTTTATAAGGTTGATAAATCTCGTTCTGCCAATAAAAAGAGTACGGGACTCGGCCTTTATATAGTTAAAACTATAGTTAAAAATCACGGCGGTACAATTTCGGTTTCCAGCAGAGAAAACGAGTATACCTCATTTGAAGTAACCTTGCCGCTTTTATAAAACTTTTATAAAAACAGGAGTATTTATGAACGAATTTGAAAACAAAGATTTAGAAACTGAAGCTCAAGAAGATTCTAAAACAGTTGAATCCGCAGAGGAAATTTTTGAGGAAACTGTAGAGAAAAACAATGAAGAACAGGGTGATTCTACAGAGTTTAACCCTGTTCCCTTAGAAGAACCTTCATTTAATAAGGTGAATTATACCGAAATCACTCCTGAAAATGATTATAAAAAGGAAAAGAAGGGACTTCGGATTTTCGCTCTCATTATGGCCTTGGTAATCGCCCTTTCCTCTGCTACTGCAGTTGGATATTTTATGGGTAAAAACAGTGTGAGCGGAAGATATTTCAGTAATACGGTTAATCTTGATTTGGCTTCTAAGCCCAAAGACAAAGAGGGTATGACCGCTACCGAAATATATAACGAGGTTAATGAGAGTATCGTTGGTATCAGAGCATATAATAAATCTACCGTTAAGGATGCTTCGGGCGTTATCTATTCAAAGGAAGGTTACATTATAACCAACGACCATATTTATGACGGTATCGCTGCCGCTAAATTCAAGGTTTACCTTTATGATGGCAGTGAAAGAGAAGCCACCTATGTAGCGGGTGATACGGTTAGCGATATTGCCATTTTAAAACTTAAAGATAATAAAAATCTTAAACCTGCCGTTTTCGGTAATTCAAAAGAACTTGTTTACGGTGAGCCCACCGTTGCTATCGGCAGACCAAACGGTGCCATGGAGCCCAACTGCATTACCGAAGGTATTGTTTCTCTCACTAAGCGTAGAGTAACAGGTGCTACCAATTATTCATCAAGCTTAATCCAGACCGATAGCGCTATAAACCCCGGTAGCTCGGGCGGTGCGCTACTTAATATGTACGGTCAGGTTGTGGGTATTACCTCATCTAAAATGACTGGAGATGAATATGACTCCGTAGGTTTTGCAATACCTACCGTAACGGTTAAGCGAGTTGCAGACCAACTTGTTAAAAACGGAAAGGTTACAGATAGAGCAAAACTCGGCATCACCTATACCGAAATTTCTTCGGTTTATGCTGAAATTAATAATTTCGATACAACGGGAATTTATGTTGTAACAGTAGGTGAGACAAGTGACGCCTACGGCAAACTCACCAAAGGCGACCTTATAACCCATATTAACGGTATTGCCATCACCTGTGATGATATTGTTCTCGATATTATTGAGGATAGCAAAGCGGGAGATACCGTAACACTTACCATAAAACCGATTAAAGGCGCGGCTAAAGAGGTTAAGATAAAACTAGGCGCCAATGTGAGCGAATCAAGTTATGCGACGGCGGAGCAGGAAACCGATGAAGGAACAAACGACGGTACCTTCGATTTCCCACAAGGTGAATAATTTTTGTGAAATGAATAGGGGACACCTGACGGTCTATTTTAGACCGTCAGGTGTTCTTTTGTTTTTTTAAAATTTTTCCTATTTTAAAGTTAAAAATTCAGGGGAAATTAAAGAAGAGAAAAAAGAAAGGAAAAAAGAAAATGAAATTTTTAAGAGTAACGGCAAGGGTTTTCTTTTTTATGTTTTTATTATTTGATTGCGCCGTTTTCACCCTTATTTATATGGTGAGCGGTCAGGTTTCCGATTCCTATAAAATAAATAAAGGGGAAACCTTGCAGCTTGACACTATGGTGCCCGTAAAGGCAATTTACAGTAATACCTCGGCGGTGGATTCCAAAACATATAAAGTAGGCGAAACTTTTAAGGTGGATTTAAAAATCTTTGGAGTAATTCCGTTTTCTTCGGCGGATGTTCAGGTGGTTGATGATATGTATGCTGCCGTTCTCGGTACACCATTCGGTATGAAAATTTATACCGAGGGCGTTCTGGTTATTGATTTAACCGATATAAATACCGAAAGCGGTACCATTAATCCCGCCAAAGAAGCGGGAATTAAGGTGGGGGATTATATCGAAAGCGTTAACGGGGAGAAAATTACCTGTAATGAGGATTTATCCTACTTAGTTGAATCAAGCGGCGGTAAACCACTCAAGTTCAGAATTTCCCGCAAGGGAAGAATAGTAAATATAAATGTGAAACCGCAAAAATCCAATGATGACGGACTATGGCGACTGGGAGTTTGGGTAAGAGATAGTTCTGCGGGAATAGGAACATTAACATTTTATAGTCCTTCTACCAATGTGGTTTGCGGACTCGGTCACGGTATTTGTGATGATGATACCGATACACTTTTAACCGTCGAAAGAGGCGAAATGGTAAACGCTCAAATAGTGTCGGTAACTAAGGGTTCTGCCGGTTCACCCGGAGAGCTTAAAGGCAAATTCACCTTTGATACCATCGCCGATATTGACCTTAATAGTGACTGCGGCATTTACGGACAGCTTAAAGGCAAAATAAATGTAGCCAACCTTACGGAAATTGCCCTGAAACAAGAGGTGGAAGACGGGGAAGCGCAAATTCTTTGCACCACTATGGGCGATACCGCAAAACTCTATTCCTGCACAATCAAAAAGCGAGTGGTGAACTACCATGCCAACACCCAAAATTTCGTTATTACCATAACCGACCCTGAACTTATCGCCCAAACAGGCGGCATAGTGCAGGGAATGTCGGGGTCTCCACTAATCCAGAATGGCAAATTAGTAGGTGCAGTTACTCATGTTTTGGTGGATGATCCAACTCGTGGCTATGCAATATTTGCTGAAAACATGTTAGAAACGGCAAATCAAGTAGCAGAAGAGCAGGCAAAAAAAGACGCATCATAAACAAAAAGGTGTCGAAGTCAGAAGTGATTTCGGCACCTTTACTTTATCCCAAATAGTATAACAATCAAAACAATTTTCTTAGGAGGTAGAAAAAATGGCTAGAAAGAGCAGATATCCGGAGAACAATAAATTAGTTTCTTTTATGGAACCTTCGGTAAGAGTTGGTATTTATGCACGGTTATCGGAATCAGACGGTGACGATGTTATAAGTGACTCGATACTTAATCAAATTGCAATAGCGAATAAGCATATTGAATTTTGTCCAAACTTTGTATACGTAAAAACATATATTGACGATGGTTACACAGGAAGAAATTATAATAGGCCAGGCTTCATTGAAATGATGGAAGACCTTAGAAACGGAATTATCAACTGTGTCGCAGTAAAAGACGTTTCCCGTATGGGAAGAAATTATAAAGAAGTCGGCGAATTGCTGACTAAAATATTTGCTGAAATGGGGGTACGTTTTGTGAGCATAAATAATGATTATGACAGTATCAACGATGAGGCTGGAATGCCGAAGGTTTCTTTGCTTATACAGACAGTTTTTGATGATCAAGTATCTCATGATATATCGAAGAATGTTAAGTCAACGATAGACGCAAAAATACATAGTGGTGAGTATCTACCTTCTGCAAGTAGCATACCTTATGGTTACTTGAGGGCAGCGCAGCTTAACTCATATGTTGTCGATAAAGAAACCGCAGATGTTGTTGTGAAGATTTATGAAATGCGATCTGAAGGCGCTAAGATAGCTGTAATCACAAATAAGCTCAATGCTGAAGGGATTCCAAGCCCCGGCAAGCTACGTTATCTGCGTGGCCTTACAACGGATGAAAAATATAAGGACGCATTATGGAATAGGACAACGGTGCGTAAAATCCTTACAGACATTTGCTATATCGGCCATAGAGTTCACGGAAGAAAGGTGAAAGCCGGCATTGATCTTCCAAAGAGAAGAACTGACCGAGATTCATGGATTATTATAGAAAATGCACATCCTGCAATTGTGACAGAAGAGCTGTATAACAAGGTACAGCACATCAATGAAGAGGAAAACAATAAGCTCGCCAACAGAAATACACGTGCTGCAGTCGAAAATGATTATCGTGTTATGCTGCGCGGTAAATTATTCTGTGGTGATTGTGGTAAGGCGATGATTGCTACCAAGGGACTTTCGCATGAAAATTCTCAGTCACCAAACTTTATTTATTATGAGTGCGGAAATTACCGCGAAAATCGTCGATGCTGCAGTCATTACATCCGTGAGGAAATGATTATCGCTGAGCTTAAAGCGGCACTTGAAAAGTATGCCGATCGGATTCTTTCTGATGAATATAGAAAAAATGTGTATGAACCTCATCGAACAGAGCTTACAAATGTAAGGAAAGCAATTCTTGATATTCAAGCTGAACGAGAGGAAAAGAATGAAGAACTCAGAGAAATGTTTGAGAAATACACAGATGAGAAAATTACCAGAGACGAATTCCGAGCATTTTCTGAAGAACACAGAAAAGCATATTTTGAACTTACCGAAAAAGAAGATGAGCTTATTGAAGTAATGAATGTTATGGACAGAAGAAACGATAGTATCGAGGCGTGGATCAAGCAGTTCCGTTTGTATCGTAAAGATCCAACTATAACGAGAGAGCTTGTTGAGGTTATGGTTGAAAAGATTGTGATTCGTTGCGCGCAAAAATTTACTATCAAATATAACTTTCATGATTTAGGGTTTCAAGAATAGTTAATAACTAACCGCAAAAGCGGTAGGGGAATCAAATTTCTCTCTGCCGCTTTCTTGTTAGTTACAAACAAGTTGACATTTCAACTTGTTTGCGCTATAATACAAAAGTTGAGTTTTCAACTTTTGTATTGTTACAACAAGAACGGAGAATAATAATGAGTATTAAAGTGGTGCTGTTTGACTTAGACGGAACCTTACTTCCTATGGATCAAGATGTTTTTGTAAAGGCATATTTCAAGGGAATTGCAGCAAAACTTGCCCCTCATGGTTATGAGCCTAAAGCATTGATTGATGCAATATGGGCAGGCACCATCGAGATGATTAAAAATGACGGACGAAGAACAAATGAAGAAACTTTTTGGGATTACTTTGCTTCAATATATGGCGAAAAATCATTGGTGGATATGCCGTTGTTTGAAAAGTTTTACATAGAAAATTTTGATGCCGTGAAAGAGGTATGCGGTTATAATCCGATGGCCGCAGAAACGGTAGAGAAGCTTAAAATAGATGGTATTCGCATTGTTCTTGCTACCAATCCTATATTCCCGTCTATTGCAACCAAGAAGCGGATTCGGTGGGCCGGGCTAAAGCCGGAAGATTTTGAGTTTTTTACAACCTATGAAAACTCAAAATACAGTAAGCCTAACCCGTATTATTATAAAGAACTGCTAAAACAGTTGGATGCCCGGCCGGAGGAATGTTTGATGGTGGGCAACGATGTTGGCGACGATATGGTGGCAGAAGAACTTGGAATGAAGGTTTTTTTGCTAACAGATTGCCTAATCAATAAAACAGATAAAGATATTTCGAATTACCATAACGGCGGTTTCGATGAGTTACTTCAATTTATTGATAACTTAATGGAGGAAAAATAATGTTAGACAGATTTGAACGGTTTTCATTTGCTATCTCTGAGATATCTCGTTGCTGGCGTAAGCTGGCTTCTGAGGAGCTTGCAAAATACGGATTAAAGAGCCCTCACGCCACATACCTCACCACTATGTACAAATATCCTGACGGTATTACTGTACCTAAACTTTGTGAGATTAGCGGCAAGGATAAATCCGATGCATCACGTATGATTGCTATTCTTGAAGAAAAAGGACTTGCTTGTAAAAAGGACGTTGGTGGAAGCCTTTATCGTGGGCTTTGGATTCTTACTAATGAAGGAAAAACTGCCGCTGAACAAGTTAGCATTCGCGCAAGCAAAGCAGTTGAATTAGCAGGCAAAGACCTCGATGATAAAACAAGAGATGTTTTTTACAAGGCACTTGAGTCAATTACATCTAATTTAAGTAAACTGAGCAAGGAAGGAATACCTGAATAATGAATATTGTTTCAAGAATATTTTGCCGCACTTTTCAATTAGGATTTCGTGCAGCTTTACCCATTTTACCATACAGAGAGCCTCAAATTATAAGTTCATGCACTGACCTTAAGGACGTATTTGAAAAAGAAAACATCAAATCTGTTCTTATTGTTACCGATAAAGGTATTGTAAATAACGGACTTACAGGATCTCTTGAAAAAGTATTAGACGATAATGGAATTAAATTCACTACTTATGCTGATACACAGCCGAACCCCACGGTTAAGAATGTCGAGGATGCATTATCCTTATATTTAAACAATGATTGTAATTGTCTAATCGCCATTGGTGGCGGCTCTGCTATGGATTGCGCCAAGGCAGTCGGTGCACGTGTGGTTTATCCCAAGAGAACCGTGAATCAATTGGGTGGCAAATTAAAGGTGTGGCGTAAGTTACCGACCCTGATTGCTATTCCAACTACCGCAGGAACGGGTAGTGAAACAACCCTTGCGGCTATGATTACCGATTCTGATACGCATCGCAAATATGCAATCATGAGCTTTCCCATAATTCCTCATTATGCGGTGCTGGATGCAACCCTTACATACTCTTTACCGCCGCATCTTACCGCATCAACCGGTGTGGATGCACTTACCCATGCAGTTGAAGCATATATCGGCAGATCTACCACGAGGGAAACGAGAAGGCTCGCACTCGAAGCAACAAAGCTTGTTTTCAACAATGTAGAAATTGCCTACAAAGACGGAAATAATCATGAGGCTAGAGAAAATATGCTTCACGCCGCATATAAGGCTGGCATTGCTTTTTCAAAGTCTTATGTTGGATATATTCATGCCCTTGCCCATTCGCTCGGCGGTAAATACGGTACTCCCCACGGTCTTGCTAATGCGGTTATTATGCCTTATGTGTTAGAAGCATACGGCAAACGAGTACATAAGAAACTGCACAAACTCGGCATTGCAGCAGGTGTTGCAACGAAAGACGATGCTCCTATGACTGGTGCAATTAAGTTTATCAATGCAGTCAAACAGCTGAACTCTAACATGAATATCCCGAATAAACTCACAGGGATTAAAAAGAAAGATATTGACGCTTTGGCGAAACACGCTGAGAAAGAAGCAAATCCTCTCTATCCCGTGCCAAAGCTTATGACAAAAAAGGAATTAGAAGGTTTTTATTATC
The DNA here is from genome assembly GCA_045648365.1 of Acutalibacteraceae bacterium. Lineage (GTDB taxonomy): Bacteria > Bacillota > Clostridia > Oscillospirales > Acutalibacteraceae > UBA737. The sequence continues at coordinate 2,618 of JAZRNX010000031.1, read as the reverse complement.
AAGTGGCAGATTGGAGCAAATAAGATGACAAGCGAACAAATTAGTAGCCTGCTTGAAAAGCAGAGAAAATATTATAAAAGCGGTGCAACAATTCCTGTTAAATTTCGCATTGAGCAACTCAAGAAATTGTATGCAACCGTAAAAAAATATGAAAACGAAGTCAATGATGCGCTGACTTCAGATCTTGGCAAAAGCCATTATGAAGGCTTCATGTGTGAAAGCGGATTAGTGCTTTCCGAAATCTCGTATATGATCCGTCATACAAAAAAGTTTGCAAAGAGAAAGACGGTTTATACACCGCTTGCTCAGTTTGCTTCTCATAGCTTTAAGCAGCCTGTGCCATACGGCAATACGCTTATTATGAGTCCTTGGAACTATCCTTTTCTTTTAACGATAGATCCGCTTGCGGATGCTATTGCAGCGGGTAATACTGCCATCGTTAAGCCGAGCGCATATTCTCCTGCGACAAGCAAAATTATACAGAAGATTATTACCGAATGCTTTAATCCGGAATATGTGGCAGTTGTTACGGGTGGCAGATCCGAGAATGCAGCTCTTTTGGATCAGAAATTCGATTTCGTGTTTTTTACAGGAAGTCAGGCTGTAGGTAAAGAAGTGCTTCGCCATACGGCTGAGCATCTTACCCCTGCTGTTTTGGAACTTGGTGGCAAGAGTCCTTGTATCGTTGATGCGAGCGCAAACATCAAGCTTGCCGCAAAGCGTATTGTTTGGGGTAAGTATCTCAACTGCGGTCAGACCTGCGTTGCTCCTGACTACATTCTTTGTGAGAGCAGCATTAAGGATGAGTTTGTATCAGAAGTAATTAAGCAAATAAAGAAACAGTTCGGTGATGATCCCATCAAAAACAATGACTACGGTAAGATTATCAACGAAAAACATTTTAATAGACTTTGCGGTTTAATTGATAGCCAAAAAGTTGTTATTGGCGGTAAAACAAATGTAGACACTTGCCAAATTGCCCCCACTGTTATGGATAACGTAAGTTATGAAGATGCTGTAATGGGCGAAGAAATCTTTGGACCTATTATGCCTGTACTTACCTTTGATAACTTTGACTCACTTGTAGATGAACTCAAGGGCAAAGACAAACCCTTAGCACTCTATATCTTCTCAAGTGACAAGAAACACATTAAACGTGTAACTACCGAGCTTTCCTACGGTGGCGGTTGTGTCAATGACGTGGTTATCCACCTTGCCACAAGCGAAATGGCGTTTGGCGGTGTTGGAGAAAGCGGTATGGGCGGCTATCACGGAAAAGACGGATTTGATGCTTTCTCCCACTATAAGTCCATCGTAGATAAAAAGACCTGGATGGATCTGCCGATGCGTTATCAGCCGTTCAAGAGCAAGCTTTACGAAGCATTATTACACATGTTTTTGCGATAAATAATGAGAGGATTTGAACAGAATGAAAACAAGAATTATTGTGGATTCCACAGTAGATTTAATGCCTGAATTTAAAAACCGTGTTCATGTTGTTCCGCTTACAGTGAATTTTGGCACAGAGGAATATATAGACGGTGTAACAATCGACCATAAAACATTTTACGAGAAGCTTATAGAAAGCGATGTGCTTCCTACCACAAGCCAAGCAACACCCGATGCATTTTTAAAAGAATTCGAAAAAGCAAAAGAAGCCGGAGAAAGTGCAGTTGTAATCACTCTTGCTTCCAAATTCTCTGGTACATACCAAAGCGCAACTATTGCAGCTGAGGATTTTGACAACATTTATATTGTCGATAGTGCCAGTGCGGCCATGGGTAGCGGTATCTTAGTAGAATTGGCTTTCAGACTTTTGGACGAAGGAAAAAGTGCTGAGGAAATTGCGGCAACACTCGAGGAAGAAAAGAAAAAGATTGTTATCGTTGCCTTGGTAGATACCCTTGAGTATCTTAAGAAAGGCGGTCGTATTTCTAAAGCGGTAGCATTTGCCGGTGGAGTATTAAATATTAAACCCGTACTTTCTGTTATTGACGGAGAAATCGGGATGCTCGGCAAAGCACGAGGCTCTAAGATGGGTAACAACTTGCTTGTTCAGGAAATAGATAAAGCCGGCGGTATTGACTTTAGTAAACCTGTTTTGCTCGGTTATAGTGGAATTTCTGATGCACTTCTGTTAAAATATATTGAAGATAGCCGTCATATCTGGGAAGGTAATCTCGATAAAGTCCGCTATACAACGGTTGGCAGTGTTATCGGAACCCATGCCGGACCAGGAGCTGTTGTCGTGGCGTTTTTCAAAAATTAATCAGAAAGGTTCGCATCAAATTGAGCGCAATGTCAGAAACAAGAAAAAGATATTTTGTTCGTTTATTCGGGCGAATTGCAATTTTTATTATCAGCTTAATTATGTGCCTTGTTTCCCGAATTTTCACTGTTGAAAATCTGAAATAGGTCATTAATGGACTAATATTTGATTAACTAATTGTGGCTGCACCCGAATCCATATCAGGCTGCCTACGTACCCCGTATCCAGGGGATCAAGTCATACGTAGCTCTTACTAAAAAAAAATATAAAGCCTCTTATTAGCGGATTTCGTTCATGATATGCCCTTCGATCGGTAGGAGTCCCGCGTATATTCGATACGGATAAAATG
>JAZRNX010000030.1:0-39878 GCA_045648365.1 Acutalibacteraceae bacterium | reverse complement strand
GCACTCAATACTTCTTTTGACATAACTACTTTTCCTCCCAAAATCAATAATTTGTTACTCCAAAAATTTAATACTTTATATATTAAATACTTTAAAGTGCTGAAGTTAATATAACTTATCTTCTTTCTTTTGTCAACCTATATATAAAAAAACTTCAAGATAAAATAGAAAACCTGCCATACCAGTATCCATCTGGATGGCTGATATGGCAGGAATCATGATTATTCTTGGGCGATTCTGTAATTGGCTTCCGTTCCCACATGGGCGCAGGAGCTATAACCTCTAATCTTAAATCGGATAAGACACTTGTAACCATTAAAACCTCAGAAGGCAGGCTGGAAACAGGTCTTAAAAAGTTCGGCGCAATGCTTGGAGATAATGTTGAGGTAGGTTGCGGAAGTGTTCTTAACCCCGGTACCGTTATCGGCCAGAACACAAATGTTTACCCCCTCTCAAGTGTTCGCGGTTTTATTCCTTCTAATAGCATTTATAAAAAATTAGGAGAAATCGCGGAGAAGAGATAATGATTGAACAGTGGGATATATATAACTCACAGGGTGAAAAAACGGGGCGAAAAGTACCCCGTGGTCGCTATGCCTTAAGGGCGGGAGAATATCACCTTGTAGTTCATATATGGATAATTTCAAAAAACGGCGAATTTTTAATACAGCGCCGTTCAGAGCATAAAAAACTAATGCCTGGCGAGTGGGCCGCAACAGGCGGCGCCGCCGTTTCTGGTGAGGATTCTTTTACCGCCGCAAGAAGAGAACTTTTTGAGGAGCTTGGTATCAGTACCGATAGAGAAACCCTTAAAAAACTTTTCAGAATTAAGCGTAAAAATTCCCTTCTTGATGTATGGGTTACTACCTGTGACTTAAAATCAGAGGAATTGGTGCTTCAAAAAAGCGAGGTCGACCGTACCAAATGGGTAACCAAAACCGAACTTTGCGATATGATTTCCAAAGGTGAATATCATAACTACGGTAAAGAATATTTCGGGAATGTTTTCGAAAAGATAGAGGATTACAGAGGAGTTAAAGTATGAGCGCTGATTTACACGGTAAAACCTGTGGGGTATGCCACGCATATTTATTTCCTGAAGATGATGTGGTATTTTGTCCCGTTTGCGGCGCTCCCCATCATAGAGAATGTTATAATAAGATAGGTCATTGCGCCCTAGAGGAATTTCATGGTACCGATAGGCAGTATGATTTAGTTATGGCTAAAAAGGAAAACGAAATGGAAGAACCAAGGCAAGAAAACAAGGATAACGGAAGTTATATAAAATGTCCTATGTGTGAGGAAAAGTATGATAATTCCCTTAATTCTTGTCCTAATTGTTCAACCCCTAATTTTAGAATGCATGATGGATATAGGGTTTATGATTTCTTAGGCGGAGTACCTGCTGATATGGATGTGGGAAGCGGTGTTACTGCGGGAGAAGCTAAGCGTTTTGTATTTTCTAATACAGGCCGTTATATTCCCAAATTTGCCGCAGTAAATGCGGGTAAAAAGACCTCGTGGAACTGGTTTGCGTTTTTGTTTCCTTGCTCTTGGTTTTTGAGCAGAAAAATGTACCTTTACGGCATTTTAGCGGGAATTCTCACGATTTTACCCACCTTGTTTTCGTTTCCGTTGCAAAGCGCCATATATAGTTTAGGAATTGATATGAACAATACGGTGGCTGGTGTTTCTGAGATTATGGAATCAATGCCGCAAATCGGTATGAATGCAGTTGTTTTGAGTGCGGTTGGCGGAGTTATAGCCTTGATTTTTAAATTTCTTATGGGAATTTTCGGTGATTATATCTATTGCCGCCATGCCATAAACGCTATTAAGGATATAAAGGAAAACAGTGAGGATAAAGAAAGAGATTTTGCTAAAAAAGGCGGAGTTAATGTTTTGTTGGCAGCGGTCGGATTTTTTGCTACCGATATTATTGCCAGCATTATCCTTTCCTTCTTGTAAGAGGTAAATTATGAATAATTTTAGAATTTGCAGCGGTTGCGGAACTGAAAATGAAGAAATTTATAGGTTCTGCAAAAACTGCGGCAAGGAATTACAAACACCTGAAACGGAACAAAATTCTTATAACACTCAAAACTCATATAAAGGTATGAATTTTGAAACGGATATGCCCGATATTGATGGCATTCCCGCTGAAGAAATGTCGGTTTTTTTGGGCGGAAAAGCAAGAAAGATAATGCCAAAATTTGCTAAAATGCAACTTTCAGGAAGCAAGGCAAGTTTTTGTTGGCCCGTAGTAATCTGGAGTTACCTTTTTGGTCCTGTGGGCGCGGCACTTTGGTTTTTATACCGTAAAATGTATAAAATCGCCATACTGTTTTTTGCCATTGGCATTATAATAAGCGGCATTTCTACAGTCGCAAATACTTATTTGTCTGATGGTGAAACCGCCACAGTAGACGATGTATTGACAATTTACGAGGAGTATATGAACGGCGATATTGATATCAATGAATATTTTGATAAAATTTACTCCTTGGAATTTTCGGGTGCTGCATCGGTTTCTAATATTGTAAATATAGCAACAGCCATAATTACGGGAATTTTTGCATATAATTGGTATAAAAAATTTGCCGTAAAGAAAATTAATAGGTTGAGGGCTTCTAATGTAGATAGCCGATATTATCTTTTTGCTCTTTCTGCCTCTGGCGGAACAAACTGGGGTGCCGTTATATTAGGTGTTGTGATTTATTTTTTAATCACCACTGCCTTGACTGGCGTCGCCGCAATTTTAACTATGGTATAGGTGTAAACAATGAAAAAATATACAACCCTTTATTTTGACCTTGATAACACCCTTTTGGATTTTCATGCTGCCGAAAGAGAGGCGCTCACCTCACTTTTAAGGTTACATAAAATACCTTTTGGCGAGGAAGAAATCAAGTTATATTCTAAAATAAATCAAAGCTACTGGGAGCGCTTTGAGCGAGGAGAAATTGAGAAAAAAGAAATTTATGCAGGCCGTTTCAGAACATTCTTAGAGGCCGTAGGTGAAAATGGCGACCCTGAAAAAATGGCGGTAGATTATTTTAGCTTTCTTTCTTTAAACTGCGATTTTATTGAGGGCGCTACCGAAATTCTCGATTATGTGAAGGGTGAGGGGTATATCCTCTGCGCCACCACAAACGGTATGGCAAAAACCCAGTATAACAGAATCGAAAAATCGGGTCTTAACAATTATTTTGATTATATCTTTGTTTCTGAGACAACGGGCGCTCAAAAGCCCGAAAAGGAATATTTCGATTATGCCGTAGAGCATAGTGAAGAAAAAGACCGCTCAAAAATTCTTGTTATCGGCGACTCTATGAGTTCCGATATTTTAGGCGGTATAAATGCAGGTATTGATACTTGCTGGTATAACCCCAAAGGGGATAAGGGTGGGTATACTCCCACTTACGAGATAAAGGATTTAGATGAACTGAAAAATATCCTATAAGATAAAATGCTTCCTGAATTTCAGGAAGCATTTTTTATATTTTTATAATTTGTGCATTTAGCGCCTCGGCATCGGCGCTAATATGGGTAACCATAATTACCGCTTTGTTTTTATCTAAAAATTCCCGTTTGATAATTTTTGCAATTTTTTCTCGATTTTTAGAATCAATGCCGTTAAATGCTTCATCAAGTATAAGCAAATCTCCGCCGAATGCGAGGGCTCTGATTATAGCAACTCTGCGTTTCATACCGCCGCTAAGCTCTTGCGCCTTGGTCTTTTTAAATTTCGAAAGACCGAATTCCGCAATGAGTTTATCCGCTTTTTCGTATTGCTCTTTCGGAAGAACAAGTTTAATATTCTTTTCAAGAGTCATATTTTCAATAAGTCGGTCCTCTTGAAAAACACAGGATATTTTATTCGGTGCTGAAACGCTGCCCTTTTGTGATTTTATAAGCCCCAAAATAAGTTTTAAAACGGTGGTCTTTCCAGAGCCTGATTTGCCCCAAAGGCAGATGCATTCGCCTTCTTTAACTGTTAGATTAAAATCTTCTAAAATCTTAAGTTCGCCGTATGTAAAGGAGATGTCTTTAAGTTCTACCATATAGCGCACCTCCTTTTTTAATTAAAAGGCGTTTTAGGAGAATTTCAATAATGATACTTAAAATCACAACAGTAAAGGTAAAGGCATAAACTCCCGCAAAATCAAGGTTTGCCTTGGCAACATAAATGCTTTTGCCAATGGATATATTGGGACTATATAGAACCTCTGCCGCAACACCCGATTTCCAAGCGAAACCAAGACCTGTTACAAGGGAAGTAGTAATTTCGCCAAGGGAAGCGGGAAGTTTAATTTTGAAAAGTATGGCGGTTTTGCTCATCTTGAAAACCTTGCCCATTTCCGCGAGTTCCTTGCAAGAGGAATTAAGGGAATCGTGAGTGGATTGCCAAACTAGTGGTGTTACCATTAAAAAAGATATAAAAACGGGCAGCGCGTCAATGCTCATAAAGAGAAATGCTAAAATTATAAAGGAAACAACGGGTACTGCACGAATTACGCGAAGGGCGGGGGATATAATTATATGGGCAAGTTTAAAACTGCTTGTAAGTATACCGCATATAATACCTGCTAAAGCGCCAAGAATAAAACCCGAGAGTATTCTCACAATGGTAAGTAGTGTGGCAAGATAAAACGCTTTATCAGAAAGCAAACTCAAAAAGGTTTTTGCAACCTTAATGGGTGAGGGGAGAAAGATTTTCAAATCTTCTCCTATAAACTGACTGGCAACCCACCACACTAAAATCCAGAAAACAAGGGCGAAAACAGGGAAAACAACCTTTTTAAAAGCATTTTTCTTATTTTGCGCCGTAATAGAAGCTGTCATCAGGCAATGCTCCTCCTATTGAAGTGGGGTCATAGCTTTTAAGAACTTCGAAATATCCAACAATGCTGTTCTTCATTTTGCTGCCGCTAACGAAGGTAATATTGCAGTGGGGGATAGCTTTTTCTGCAATGGGAGCGGCGGGAACAATTTCGTATTTTGCGCAGAGGGTTGCGGCATCTTTAGTGGAATTATTTGCATAATCAACGGATGCTTTGTATTCTTCGAGGAATTTATCAACTTGTGCTTTATTTGCCTCTACAAAGGAATCGAGGGCAACAAGACAACCCATCATCAAACTGCTATCACCGGATTTTTCCCATTCATCGTTCATTGAGATAGCTCTTCTTAAAGTGTCTTTTTTAGTAAGAACGGTGGTTGCGGCAGGTTCGGGTACCATAGCAACATTTGCCTTGCCGCCTACGAGAGCGGAAATAAGCTCATCATTGGTTGCAACGAACTGGATGGTAACATCTTTGTCGGGGTCAAGGTTATTTTCCTTAAGAATATAACGGAGAATATATTCAGGATTTGAGCCTTCACCCGTTGAATAAATGGTTTTACCCTTAAGGTCGGCAATGGTATTTATAGTGTTGCCGTTTTCGAGGATAGAGAGAACACCCAAGGTATTAACTGCGAGCATTGTTACCTTGCCCTCGGTTTTGGTGTTGAGCTTGGCTGCAAGATTTGTAGGAACGGCGGCAATATTGATTTCACCCTTAACGAATTTACCGCTGATTTCATCGGCGGCAGATGCCACGGTGAAGGTGTAGTTATTAGCGGTTTTACCATTTGCGGAATCTTCCATAAGTTTAGCCATACCAACACCTGTAGGACCTTTAAGACAGGCAACGGTCATATCAATACCTTTATATTCCTCGGCGGGTTTGCCTTCGGAAATATTATTGGTATTTCCTTTGCAACCGCAAAGTCCTACAATCATAAGTACGCTCATTATAAGAGCGACAACAGAAACTAATTTTTTCATTTTTAAGACCTCTTTCATTATTTAATGGTGAAATTATGTCCGTTTCTTTCTATAAGCCCTTGTGTTTCCAAAGCCTCAAGACCTCTATATAAACTTGTTCGGCCGATTTTTAGCCGACGAGCCAGTTCTGCCATACCAAATTCAAGGGTTATAACTCCGTCTGTCTGGGGCATATTCTGAAGAAATTCAAAGATTTTGCTTTCAGAGCTCCCTGCCGTAAAGGCATCTATCTTTCGGTTTAGAAATCTTATTCTATCGGTTAGGTAACCTATATAGTTAAGGGAAATTTCGGGGATTTCGGTTAGAAGTGCTTTAAACTTTTCTTCGCTTATATATCCAACTTTACACCGTGTTGCACAAACAGTTTTGCTTAAATCTTCTTGCCAATTTCCGAAAATGGAAGCTGAGCCGAAAATATCGCCGCCTTTTAGAGTGCGCATAGTAATTTCCGTTTCATTACCGCAACGCTTTATTGCGGCGGCGCCTTCCAGCAGAAAACCGATATATCCGTTTTTATAAAGTTCGGTGCCTTTTTCCGCTGTGAAAATTTCCTCAATATACCCTTTGGCAACGTTTTTTTGGCTATCACTTAAACCTTTAAAAAGAAAACAGTCCATAATTCACCTCCTTGTTTTAAAAAGTGTACCAAACGGAACACTTTTCTTAATTTGATTATAAACTAAAAAATTACAAAAATCAATAGTAAAGTTATAATTTAAGGAAAATTTTGCATATATTTATTTGAGGTGTAAATATGGTTTGCAGAATTGATGAACTGAAAAACAAACAGGTTGTGTGCATTAAGGACGGTAGAGTCTTAGGATTTATTTCCGACATAGAACTGGATACTGAAAAAGGCACTCTCACTTCACTTATAATTTACGGCCGTCCCAAAGCCCTTGGACTTATAGGCAGAGAAGACGATATTATAATACCCTTTGAAAATATTGCTGTCATAGGTCCTGAAACGGTTTTGGTGGACTGTGAAATGATAACGCTACCCAAATCTTTGCGAAGAAAGAGTTAACTGGTAAAGAAAATCAGGCAAAATTTGTACAATATATACAAAACTATCATAAAAAATGTTGGATTTACCTTACAAACTTAACGGAATTGTATTGAAATAATGAGTTTTTGGTGGTATAATAAAGTAAAATATAAATAAGAAAGGCAAGAAGTAGGCTGTGAATAATTTTATCCATTCTTTTGAAAACAGAATATGTGATAACGCTTATGAGTTTTTGGGCTCTTTTCTTAAGGGCGATAAAGCGACCTTCAGAGTATGGGCGCCAAATGCCAAAGAGGTTAGCGTAGTAGGTGACTTTAACAGATGGAATAGCGGTGCTCATAGGATGGATAATATAGGCGCGGGTATTTGGCAGTGCGAAATTGAAGGCGTTGAGCAATATCAGTGCTATAAATATGCGGTTACTTCCTATGACGGAAATACTAACTTAAAAAGTGACCCCTATGCACATCACTTTGAAACTGCCCCAAGTAATTCTTCTCGTCTTTATGAGGACAAGGTCTTTAATTGGACAGACCGCGATTTTTTAGATAAAAAATCAGAAAGAAGTGTTTATGCTTCACCTATTAATATATATGAAGTTCATATTAGTTCTTGGCGGAGATTTGAAGATGGTAATACCTACGATTATGTAACTTTAGCGGAGGAACTTTCGGCCTACGCTAAAGATATGGGATATACTCATGTTGAACTGCTGCCTATAACCGAACACCCCTTTGATGGCTCTTGGGGATATCAGGTAACGGGATATTTTGCTCCCACTTCACGATTTGGCATCCCTGATGATTTCAAAAAATTCGTAGATATTATGCACGAAAACGGTATTGGAGTAATTCTTGACTGGGTACCCGCTCATTTCCCAAAAGATGAATTCGGCCTTTATAGATTTGACGGAACACCCTGCTACGAATATTCCGATTACCGCAAGGGTGAGCATAAGGAATGGGGAACTGCCGTTTTTGATTACGGCAAAGTTCAGGTTATGAGTTTCCTTATTTCCAGCGCTATGTATTGGCTTAAAGAATATCATATTGACGGACTTCGTGTGGATGCGGTGGCTTCTATGCTCTATCTCGATTATGGCCGCTCTGGCGGTGACTGGGTGCCTAATTCTTACGGTGGCCGCGAACATCTTGAGGCGGTAGAATTTTTAAAGCAACTTAATATTGCCGCTTTTTCTGCAAATCCTCATGTGCTTATGCTTGCCGAGGAATCAACGGCGTGGCCACTTGTTACCAAACCTACAGCTGATGGAGGATTGGGATTTAACTTCAAATGGAATATGGGTTGGATGAACGATATGTTAAGATATATGTCCTTAGACCCCATATTTAGAAAATATCATCATGACCTATTGACATTTTCCTTCTTCTATGCATTTTCAGAGAATTTTGTACTTCCTATTTCCCATGATGAAGTGGTACACGGCAAATGCTCACTTATTGAGAAAATGCCGGGAGAATATGAAGACAAATTCCGTTCTTTAAGAGCATTTTTTGCATATATGATGGCTCACCCAGGTAAGAAACTTATGTTTATGGGTGGAGAGTTTGCGCAATTTATAGAGTGGGATTATAAAAAGGAACTGGATTGGTTTTTACTGGATTATGACCTTCACAAGAAGATGCATACCTATGTGAAGAAACTCAATAAGTTTTATTTGGAAAACTCACCCCTTTGGGAAATTGATTTCTCGTGGGAAGGCTTTAATTGGATATCAAATGACGATAAAGACCAAAGTATAATTTCCTTTAAAAGAAGAGATAACGAGGGTAACGAGATTATCTGCGTTTGCAACTTTGTTCCTGTAGAGCGAAAGGATTACCGTATAGGAGTTGAGAGAAAGGGTAGTTACAGGCAAGTGTTTTCCTCTGACCTTAAGGAGTTTGGCGGTAAAACGGATAAACTTTGTTCCTATAAAAGCGAAGAAGTGGGTATGCACGGATATGAAAACTCAATTTCCATAGATATACCTGCTTTATCGGTAACCTACTATAAAGTTCCTAAAAAACGAACTAAAGAAAAATAAATACAACCTAATTTTAATATCAGGAGATGTTTTTATGGCAAAGAAAAAATGCGTAGCAATGCTTCTTGCAGGCGGTCAGGGAAGCCGTCTTGGCGTTTTAACTTCAAAAATAGCCAAACCTGCCGTTCCCTATGGCGGTAAATACCGCATTATTGATTTCCCGCTTTCAAACTGTGCTAATTCAGGTATAGATACAGTGGGAATCCTCACCCAATATAAACCTCTCGAGCTTAATGACTATATCGGCTCGGGCAAACCTTGGGACCTGGACCGCGCAAACGGAGGAGTTCATATTCTGCCCCCCTATCAGGGCCAAAAGGGCGGTGATTGGTATAAGGGCACTGCTAATGCTATTTATCAGAATTTAGAGTTTATAGCAAGATATGACCCCGAATATGTGCTTATTCTTTCGGGTGACCATATCTATAAGATGGATTACTCTAAAATGCTTAAGCAACACATAAAAACAAATGCCTCTTGCACTATTTCTGTAATGGAAGTACCCTTTGACGAGGCTTCCCGTTTTGGAATTATGAACACTAATCCTGACGGTAGTATTTATGAATTTGAGGAGAAGCCTAAAAATCCCAAAAGCAATCTTGCTTCAATGGGTATTTATGTCTTCTCTTGGGATAAACTTAAAAAATATCTTACGGAGGATGAACAAAAAGCAGATTCCTCTAACGATTTCGGTAAGGATATAATTCCAGCCATGGTTGCGGCGGGTGAAAATATGATGGTTTACCGCTTCAGCGATTATTGGAAGGATGTTGGAACGGTGGATTCTCTTTGGGAGGCTAATCTTGACCTTCTTAATCCTAAAATCGACCTAAATCTTTCCGACCCTAACTGGCGAATTTATTCGAGAACAAGCAGTTTGCATCCTCAATACATAGATGAGAATTCCTCGGTTGAAAACTGTCTGGTTACCAACGGTTGTCATGTTTACGGTAAACTTGATTATTCAATTCTATTCGAAAATGTAACCGTTGAGGAAGGGGCGAGTGTTGAATATTCACTTGTTATGCCTGGCGCAGTAATTAAAAAGGGCGCGCAGGTTAAGTACTCAATTATAGCAGAAAATGTAGTTGTAGAAGAAAATGCAACTGTAGGTACAGAGCCTTCGGGCGATGATTGGGGAATAACCCTAATCGGCGCAGATTTGCGCGTGGGGAAAGGCGCTGCGGTAAGCGCTAAACAAATGATAGTAGAAAGTGTTAAGGAGGGTGAAAAAATATGAGAGCGGCAAATGTAGCAGGTGTAGTTTTTGCAAATACAAGAGACCTTCTTCTCGGAAAACTCACAAACATCAGGTCTATGGCATCGGTGCCCTTTGGCAGTCGTTACCGTATGATAGATTTTACCCTTTCAAATTTTGTTAATGCGGGTATTACTAATATCGGCGTTGTAACAAACGGTAATTACCGTTCTTTAATGGATCATATCGGAAGCGGAAGCGCTTGGGATTTGGATAGAAAAAACAAGGGCTTACATATAATTCTTCCCTATGAAACTAAAACAATGGGTAGATATACAGGCTCGGTTGGCGCCATAAAGAGCAGTATGGATTTTATTGATAGAAGCCATGCCGAATATATTATGATTTGCGAAAGCAATCTGGTAGCAAACATTGATTTCCAAAAGGTCGTTGATTACCATATAGAAAACGAGGCTGATGTTACGGTGGTTTATACCCACGGTCAAAGCCCCGAAGGTCAGATTGAAACAATGCTCACCGAGGTAAATGACGGCAGAGTGGTAAAAGGTAGCTTCTCTAAAGAATCGGTGGATGATTGTGACTATACTCTAGGCGTTACCGTAATTGGTAAGGAGCTTTTAAAGGAGCTTGTAAACTATGCCGATATGGAAGATATCGGTAGCCTAATGAGCGGAGTTATTGTAAACAAACTTGCCACTCTTAAAGTAATGGGTTTTGAATTTAAGGGATTTTCTCAGGTTGTTGATAGCACTAAAAAATATTTTGATGCTAATATGTCCCTTTTAAAAGGAGAGGCTCGACAAGACCTTTTTAACTCTGAAAGACCTGTTTTCACCAAAACCCGTGATGATATGCCCACTCGTTACGGCACTAAATCCAATGTTAAAAACTGCTTTATTGCTGATGGTTGCGTTATTGACGGAACGGTTAAAAACAGTATCCTTTTCAGAGGCGTTAAGGTGGAAAAGGATGCAGTTATTGAAGATTCTATAATTATGCAGAGCGGTGTCATAAGAAAAGGTGCTAACCTTAAATATGTCATCACCGATAAGAATGTTACTGTTGGTGAAGAAGTGGTTATAAACGGTACCGAGAACCGCGCGTTCTTTGTAGAGAAAAATCAGATTTTGTAAGTTCAGGAGTTTAAAATGAAAGTATTATTTGCTTCAAGTGAGGTTTACCCATTTGCTATGTCTGGCGGTCTTGCAGATGTTTCGGGAGCGCTACCCAAGGCTCTTCGCCGCCGTTTTGTAGGCTGCCGCGTGATTATGCCTTTATATAGCGAAATATCCGAAGAATTCAGAAATAAAATGACCTTCGTGTGCTCAATTACTGTGCCTGTTTCTTGGAGAAGGCAGTATTGCGGAATTTTTGAAGCTCATATGGACGGTGTAATCTATTATTTTATAGATAATCAGTATTACTTTAAGCGTGATGGGCTTTACGGTCATTATGATGATGCCGAGCGTTACGCCTTCTTTTCCCGCGCAGTGTTAGAGGCAATTCCCCATATAGATTTTGTTCCCGATATTATTCATTGCAACGATTGGCAGACCGCTATGATACCTGTTTATCTTAACGAGTTTTACGGGGAGAACCCACTTTATAAGAATATTAAAACGGTTTATACTATACATAACATTCAGTATCAAGGCAAATACGGTATGGAGCTTTACGGGGATGTGTTGGGTCTCCCCGAGGGCAGAGAGAGTATAGTAGAGTACGACGGTTGCGTTAATCTTATGAAAGGTGCAATTCAGTGCGCCCATAAGGTAACCACCGTTTCGCCCACCTATTCCAAGGAGATTTTAGACCCATTCTATTCCCATGGACTTGATAGTATTTTAAAGGGCTTCACCTATAAGCTTACGGGAATTGTAAACGGAATTGATTATGATGTTTATAACCCGGAAACCGACCCGATGATATATAAAAACTTTACCGTCGAAACCATAGAAAATAAGGATTTCAATAAAACCGAGCTTCAAAAGGAAACGGGACTTCCCGTAAAGGATGTAGCCGTTATAGGTATGGTTACCCGTCTTGTTAAGCATAAGGGACTTGACCTTATAAAGTGCGTTTTTGAAAATCTTATTAAAGAGGATATTCAGTTTGTAATCCTTGGTTCTGGCGAATGGGAATTTGAGCAATTCTTTACTGAGATGAAGAATAAATATCCCCATAAGGTTGCGCTTAAAATTGGTTTTGACGGACGCCTTGCCCATAGAATTTATGCAGGTGCAGATATATTCTTAATGCCAAGTCTCAGCGAGCCTTGCGGTCTTGCTCAGATGGTTGCTCTTCGCTATGGAACGGTACCAATAGTTCGCGAAACAGGCGGTCTCAATGATACTATTCGTGACAGCGGCGACGGTAAAGGCAACGGATTTACCTTTAAAGATTTTAACGCTCACGATATGGAATATGCAGTCCGTAGAGCTATTGAAGGCTATAAGGATAAAGAAGGTTGGAAAATTCTCAAGGTAAGAGGTATGAACTGCAACAATAGTTGGGGCGCATCAGCAGGTTCATATATCGGTCTTTATAAAGAACTATGCGGAAAGCAGGGTAAAGCGTAATGATAGAAATGCTAAAATCCATATTTTTAGGTATTGTTCAGGGACTTACTGAATTTCTACCCGTTTCATCCTCAGGTCACCTTAATATAATGCCTTGGTTGTTTAAATGGGAAAATATTTCCGATTCCTTCGATTTGGCTCTCCACGCAGGAACGCTTCTTGCAATTCTTATATATTTTTATAAGGATTGGTTAGAGTTAATTTCGGGCGGCGCCAAAATGGTGTTTAAAAAGGAGAAGACTACCGAAGGCAAAATATTCTGGTATATAGTAGCCGCTACTATCCCCGCAGGTGTTTTGGGACTTTTGCTTGAAAAGGGCATAGAGTTAATCGTTGGAGAGAATCTTAATCTCGAAATGCTTATTATTGCTGGGGCTCTCATTGTGATGGGTATTATACTTTACCTAGTAGATAAGAAATGCAAAACCAGAGTAAGTTATGAAGGAATAACCTTTAAAAGCGCAATGCTTATAGGTACTTCTCAAGCTATTGCAGCCGCTATTCCAGGCGTTTCCCGTTCGGGAATTACTATGACAGTGTCAAGGTCCTTGGGCCTTGACAGAGAGTCGGCGGCAAAATTTTCGTTTTTACTTTCTGCCCCTATCGTCGCCGCCGCAGTTTTATTATCATTCGGTGACTTTACCTTTTCACCCGAGTTTTTTGCAGGTGTTATAGCAAGTTTCGTTTCGGGAATTCTTGTTATAAAATTCCTTATGAGTTATCTAAAAAAAGGCAGTTATAAAATTTTTGCCATATACCGTGTGATTTTTGGTTTATTTATCATCATAACCGCAATTTTAAGAATATAATATAAAACCGCTTGGAGCAGAAACTCACAAGCGGTTTTATTTTCACATAATATGAATTGAAAAGAATTTATTGGCGCTGATTATTTATAGAAAAAATCGGTAAAAATATATTCAGAACAATTCGGAGTGTGAAATATAAGTGATTATTAAACGCGGAGAAATTTACTATGCAGATTTAAGTCCTGTGGTGGGCTCGGAGCAGGGCGGAATAAGACCTGTACTTATAGTTCAAAACGATGTGGGTAACCGATATAGCCCTACGGTTATAGCGGCGGCCATAACAAGTCAGCGGGATAAAACCGAACTTCCTACCCATATAAAGCTTGATGCTTCCTTCAGCGGCCTTGCAAAAGATTCCATAGTGCTTTTAGAGCAGGTTAGAACCATAGATAAGCAGCGGCTAAAAGAAAAAATGGGAACTCTTGATAACCGTTCAATGAATATGGTTGATAGAGCTTTGTATGTCAGTCTGGGACTTAATGATACAAGCAATACAACAACAGGTTAAAAATGAACAAGTCCGGTAAAAACGGACAATAAAAAACACCCCTATGGTAGAATTAACAACTACCATAGGGTTCTTTTTTGTACTGTCCGCACAAATGGGGGGCAGTTCATTATTTTCTTATATATTTTTTATAACCTTATTTTTGGTTTCTTCAACACAGCGATTTACAAACTCCGCAACGCTCATAGAGCCGAGGTCGCCGTTTTCTCCTCTTTCTCTTACGGAAACGGTGCCGTTCTCTACTTCGCTATCGCCGATTATGCACATATAGGGAATTTTTTCAAGTCGTGCTTCTCTGATTTTATAACCGATTTTCTCATTACGAGTGTCAACCTCAACACGAATACCCTTCTCTTCGAGTTTCGCCTTAACTTCATAGGCGAAATCTAAGTGACGGTCGGCAATGGAGAGAAGGCGTACCTGAGTTGGTGCGAGCCACATAGGCATAGCGCCTGCATACTTTTCAATAAGCAGCGCCAAGGTACGCTCATAGCAACCGATAGAAGTGCGGTGAATAATATAAGGATTCTTCTTTTCACCATCGCGGTCAACATATTCCATACCAAATTTTTCGGCTAATAGCTGGTCTATCTGAATGGTGATAAGGGTATCTTCCTTACCAAAAACATTCTTAATCTGAATATCAAGCTTGGGTCCGTAGAATGCGGCTTCACCCACACCCACTTTATATGGGATTTCCAGATTATTAAGGATTTTTTCCATAACGCCCTGCGCTTCATTCCACTGCTCATCGGTGCCGATATACTTTTCTCTGTTATCGGGGTCCCACTGAGAGAATCTATAGGAAACATCATCATAAAGACCAACTGCTTTGAGCATAAAGGTGGTAAGTTCGAGGCAAGATTTAAATTCCTGCTCCAACTGCTCGGGGGTGCACATTAAGTGACCCTCAGAAATAGTAAACTGTCTAACACGAATAAGACCGTGCATTTCGCCCGAATCCTCGTTTCTGAAAAGGGTTGAGGTTTCATTGTATCTAAGGGGTAAATCTCTATAAGAACGAGCGCGGTTTAAATATGCTTGATACTGGAAAGGACAGGTCATGGGACGAAGAGCAAAGCACTCTTTTTCCTCATCAGCTGGGTCGCCCAACACAAACATACCGTCAAGATAGTGGTCCCAATG
Organism: Acutalibacteraceae bacterium; assembly: GCA_045648365.1. GTDB lineage: Bacteria > Bacillota > Clostridia > Oscillospirales > Acutalibacteraceae > UBA737. Next base: position 24,731 of record JAZRNX010000030.1, on the reverse strand, counting down.
TCCCGAAAGTTTATAGAGTTCTCTTTTCGCCATATAGGGAGTTTTTGTAATTAGCCAACCTCTCTTTGCCTCCTCATCCTCAACAAAACGCTGAAGAATCTGGATAACCTTGGCGCCCTTGGGGAGTAGAATGGGAAGTCCCTGACCGATAACATCAACGGTGGTGAAATACTCAAGCTCACGGCCAAGCTTATTATGGTCGCGCTTTCTTGCTTCTGCCAAGGCATTTAAATGCTCTTCAAGGAGATTCGCCTTGGGGAATGCTGTACCGTAAACGCGGCAAAGCATTTTGTTATTAGAATCTCCGTGCCAATAAGCGCCCGTTGCAGAGGTAAGCTTAAATGCCTTTACCTGAGCTGTGGACATAAGGTGAGCGCCTGCGCAAAGGTCAGTAAATTCGCCCTGAGCATAAAAACTGATTTCCTCACCCTTGTGAACTTCAGTAAGTTCAATTTTATAGGGCTCGTCCTTTTCCTCAAAGTGTTTAATTGCCTCATCATAGGATTTAGTAAAGCGGGTGATTTCTAAATTCTCTTTAACAATCTTCTTCATTTCGCCTTCGATTTTCTCTAGGTCCTCGGCGGTAAAGCTGTTTTCTACATCAAAATCATAATAAAATCCGTCATCAACGGCAGGGCCTATGGTAAGCTTTGCCTCGGGGAAAAGGCGCTTTACTGCCTGAGCCAAAATATGAGAAGCGGTATGGCGGAAGGTCCACTTACCGTAATCATCGTCAAATGTAAGGATTTCAAGAGAATCACCGTCATTTAAAACGGTGCGCAAATCACAGTTTCCACCGTTTACACGGGCGGCGCAAGCCACGCGGGCAAGACCCATACTGATTTCCTTTGCCGCCTCAAAAGCAGTAAGGCCATCAGCGAGTTCCAAAATACTTCCGTCTTTAAGGGTTACTTTAATCATAATTACCTCCAAAAAATAAAAAACTCCGTCCCAAAAGGGACGAAGCACTAATATACTCCGCGGTTCCACCCAGATTTCGCGGCTTTAAAACCGCAACACTCATAAGCCTTTAACGCAGGCAAACCGTCCGAGTTTTTTACCCTCGGCACTCAAAGGGTGGTGGCAACCAAAATATTACCTGCGCCGTTTTCAGCCGCGACGGCGCTCTCTTATCGGTAACTGCACCTTCGGTTACTTCCCTTATCCACGCTTTTACACACCCATTTTACTCCTATATTTATATGTTGTCAAGAAAAATTACTCTAGTATGGCATAATCTCTACGAATATTACAATATTCTTTTACTATGTATACCCATTATTTTGTAAAATTCCCTATTGACTGGAAAGAAAAATAGTAGTATTATTTTTTTATTAAATTTATTTGATTTTATCAGGAGGCAATAGTATGTTTAAATCCGAATATTTAAACAGAGTCTACGCCGAGGTTGAAGCCAGAAACAGCGGCGAAAAAGAATTCTTGCAGACAGTTAAAGAGGTTTTTGAATCCTTAGAGCCCGTTGTAGCGGCTGACAGTAAGTTTGAAGAAAACGGCGTTTTAGAGCGTATGGTTGAACCCGAGCGTCAGATTCAGTTCAGAGTTTCTTGGGTTGATGATAACGGTAAGGTTCAGGTTAACCGCGGTTACAGAGTTCAGTTCAATTCTGCTATCGGTCCTTATAAGGGCGGTATCCGTTTACACCCCTCTGTAAATGCTTCTATTATTAAATTCCTCGGTTTCGAGCAGACCTTTAAAAATAGTTTGACCGGTCTTCCTATGGGCGGCGGTAAGGGCGGTTCTGACTTTGACCCCAGAGGTAAGTCAAACGGCGAAATCATGCGTTTCTGCCAGAGCTTTATGACCGAACTTTCCAAGCATATCGGCGCAGATACCGATGTTCCCGCAGGTGATATCGGAACAGGCGCTCGTGAAATCGGATATATGTACGGTCAGTATAAGCGCCTTCGTAATGAATTTACAGGCGTTCTTACAGGTAAAGGTCTCTCCTACGGCGGCTCTCTTATCCGTCCTGAAGCAACCGGCTTTGGCGCAGTTTATTATGCAGCCGAAATGCTCAAGACCTTCGGTGAAGAAATTAAGGGCAAGACCTTTGCAGTATCGGGCTTCGGTAATGTTGCTTGGGGTACCGTTAAAAAGGTTACCGAACTTGGCGGTAAGGTTGTTACTATTTCAGGTCCCGACGGTTACATATATGATGAAGACGGTATAAACACCGACGAAAAGATTGATTTCTTACTGGAAATGCGTTCTTCAGGTCGCGATAAAGTTAAGGATTATGCCGATAAGTTTGGTGTTCCTTACTTTGAAGGCCAGAAGCCCTGGGGCGTTAAGGTTGATGTTATTATGCCTTGCGCTACTCAGAACGAGGTTGATGTTCCCGATGCCGAAAAAATCGTTGCCAACGGCGTTAAATACTATGTTGAGGTTTCCAATATGCCCACCACCAACGAGGCAGTTGCTTATCTTAAAAAGAACGGCGTAGTTATTGCTCCTTCCAAGGCAGTTAACGCAGGCGGCGTTGCAGTTTCAGGTCTTGAAATGAGCCAGAACTCAATGAGATATAGCTGGACCGCCGAAGAGGTTGACCAAAAGCTCCATCAGATTATGAAGGGCATCTACGATAACTCCTATGCCGCTGCTAAGAAGTATGGTATGGAGGGTGACCTGGTTGCAGGCGCTAATATCGCAGGTTTCGAAAAAGTTGCCGAAGCAATGATTGCTCAAGGCGTTGCCTATTAATAAAAATATAAAATCAAAACGGAACGCCAAAATCCCCTCGCCACGCTCACGCGCGGCCCTCTCCCCTTTAGGCAAGGGGCGCGACGGGCGTTCCCTACAAAAAACCAAACCCCGAGTTTAACCTCGGGGTTTTTGTTATGAACTATTAGTTATGATTTTGGCACACCGAAACTTTGCCGAAGGCGAATCATATCGCGGCAAAGCCGCTCACAACTCTTACCTTGCAACTAAAAACGGGATGGTATGCATGAACAAGTCCGGTAAAAACGGACGGTTCAAACGAAGAGTGTTCTTTTTTGATGAATATTATCTCTGAACTCGGCCTGAGCCGTCACCACCTGCAAGTTTCTCAACTTCGCTAACGGAAACTCGGTTGTAGTCGCCTTCAACGGAGTGCTTAAGAGCGGAAGCTGCAACCGCAAATTCAATGGCTGACTGAGTGTCCTTGCCAGAAAGCAAAGAATAAATGAGTCCACCGCCGAAAGAGTCACCGCCGCCTACGCGGTCAACAATGTGAAGATGATAGGATTTAGAGAAGCAGTAGTTTTCGCCGTCATAAAGCATACCTGCCCAGTCATTATCACTGGCAGAAATTGAACTTCTAAGGGTAATGGCAACCTTCTCAAAACCGAATTTATCCATAAGCTGCTTAGCAACGGATTTATAACCTTCGTGGTTAAGTTTGCCACCGTAAATATCGGTGTTTTCTGCCTCAATGCCGAAAACATCTTTAGCGTCTTCTTCATTAGAAATACAAACATCAACATATTTACAAAGGTCGGTCATAGCGGCTCTTGCTTCATCTCTTGTCCAGAGTTTGCCTCTGTAATTTAAGTCGCAGGAAATCTTAACGCCCTTTTTCTTTGCGGCGATACAAGCCTCGCGGCAGATTTCTACAAGATTTGCGCCAAGAGCGGGGGTGATTCCTGTAAAGTGGAACCAGTCTGCGCCTTCAAAAATTTCATCCCAGTTAAAATCAGAGGGTGAAGCTTCCTGAATTGCGGAATGAGCACGGTCATAAATACAAACGGAACCTCTTTGAGAAGCGCCTTTTTCAAGGAAGTAGATACCTACTCTATCGCCACCTCTTGCAACTTTAGAGGTGTCAACGCCAAAGGCGCGTAGGGAATTGATAGCAGACTGACCAATGGCGTGTTTTGGTAACTTGGTTACATAAACACTATCCATACCATAGTTTGCGAGGGATACGGCAACATTGGCTTCACCACCGCCGAAGGTGGCTTGCATCTGGTCGTTCTGGAAAAAACGGTAGTAGCCGTTGGGTGCAAGGCGAAGCATAATTTCGCCGAAAGTAACTATTTTTGCCATTTATTTTTCCTCCATTTTCTCAAGCGCTTCTTTTACGAAGAAACTGCCGCCGATGGCTGCAATTTTATCAAACGCTAAAAATTCATCAATATTGCTTCTGTCAACTCCGCCTGTAGGTATAAATTTAACCTGAGGGAAGGGAGCAGAGAGGGCCTTTAAAGCAGCGAGGCCGCCGTAGATATTTGCGGGGAAGAACTTAACGGTGGTAATTCCCAGTTCTAACGCCTGCATAATTTCGGTAGGGGTAACGCAACCAGGGTAATAGGGAACATTTTTCTTATTGCATATCTTAGCAACATCTACAGAAAGGCCGGGGGAAACGATAAACTGTGCGCCTGCTTTTAATGCGGCTTTGCACTGAGCGGCATTTATAACGGTACCGGCGCCAATGCTCATATCGGGATAATGTTCGCAAGCATACTTTATTGCCTCTGCCGCGCAAGCGGTACGGAAGGTAATTTCTGCGCAGTTAATTCCCGAATTTTTAAGAGCGGTTAAAATTTTATCGGTTTCGGAAAGTTCTTTGATTACTACAACGGGTACGAATTTCTCCATAATATTCACTCCTTATTTATACGCCCGAATATGCGGAAAATCCGCCGTCAACGGGTAAAACAACACCTGTAATAAAACTTGCGGCTTCATTGTTAACGAGGAATAAAAGTCCGCCTTCGAGTTCTTCTGATTTGCCGAATCTTCCCATTGGAGTAGCGGCAAGAATTTTGCCTGTTCGGGCAGTTGGTGTGCCGTCTTCGTTGAAAAGAAGCTTGGCATTCTGCTTGGTTGAGAAAAAGCCTGGGGCAATAGCATTAACCCTGATGCCTACCTTAGAAAAGTGAACGGCAAGCCACTGTGTAAAGTTTGAAATGGCAGCCTTAGCGCCTGAATAGGCGGGGATTTTGGTGAGAGGGGTATAGGCGTTCATAGATGAGATATTAATAATATTGCAACCATTTCTACCTACCATTTGCTTGGCAAAGCACTGGGTGGGGATAAGGGTGCCGAGGAAGTTTAAGTTAAATACAAAACCAACGCCACTAGAGTCGAGGTCAAAGAAACTCTTAGTATCGGCATCAATATCGCCAAGTTCAAAATATTCTTTATCGGTAGTGGCTTTTGGGTTATTGCCACCTGCACCGTTAATAAGAATATCGCAAGGGCCTAAATCTTTTTCTATCATATCTGCAACGCTCTGGCAAATATCCTTATCTAAAACATTACAAGCGTAGGCTTTTGCAACTCCGCCTTCTTTGGTGATTTCATCAGCGAAAACCTTTGCGGCCTCTTCATTTAAATCAAGAAGGGCAACCTTTGCACCTGCTCTAGCTAGTACCTTTGCAAAATTACTGCAAAGCACTCCGCCTGCCCCTGTAACAACGGCAACCTTTCCTGAAAGGTCGGTATTTAAAACATTTTTATTCATTGTTTTTCTCCTTTTCACAGGCCTCAAATAAGCCGTTAATGTATGCTGCGCCCAGCGCTCTATCAAAAAGACCGTAACCGGGCTTTCCTGTTTCTCCCCAAATCATTCTTCCGTGGTCAGGGCGTACATATCCGTCAAAGTTATTGTCGGTAAGGGCCTTAACAACTTCGTATATGTCGAGAGAACCGCAACTTGAAAGGTGGGCTCTTTCTTCGAAGGAGCCATCTTCCATAATATAAACGTTTCTTATATGCATAAAACCAATGCGACCCATAGCAGCATATTTTCTTACCATATTAGGAATATTATTGGATTTTGCACAACCAAGACTTCCTGTGCAAAGACAGAGGGTGTTGGAGGGGCTATCATAAAGACTTAAAAATCTATCGAGATTTTCTTCGTTTGTGATTATTCTGGGAAGGCCAAAAATGGGATATGGGGGGTCATCTGGGTGGATTGCCATTTTAACTCCGCATTCCTCGGCAACGGGTATAACTTTTTTGAGAAATCTTTCGAGATTCTTCCAAAGACCTTCTTCGCCGAGCTGGCCGTAAGCATTTATGAGTTCGCGAACTTCTGCTTGGGTGTAACTCGAATCCCAACCGGGAAGATGAATATCATCTTTAAGAGGGTCTAGACCTTTCATTTGCTCCCAATACATAACCAAACTTGTAGAGCCATCAGCCGCTTCCTTATCAAGCTGGGTTCTGGTCCAGTCGAAAACGGGCATAAAGTTATAGGTAACACATTTAACTCCGTATTTTGCGCAACGGCGGATATTTTCACAGTAAACATCCAGAAGATGCTCCACATCTCCGCGTCCAAGTTTAATATCTTCGTGAACGGGAATAGATTCAACCACATCAAAAATAAGACCGTTTTCTTCGCACTGAGCTTTCATTTTAGAAAGGCTTTCTTCCGGCCAAACTTCACCTGGGGCAACATCATAAACGGCGGACACCACTGAACGCATACCTGGAATCTGGGAAATATAACGAAGGGAAACGGGGTCGCTTTCTCCGTACCAACGGAAAGATAATTTCATATCCATTTTCTTACTCCTTGTGTTTTATTGGTTTTAGTATATCACAAACTTTTTGCAAGGTTAATTGCATAAATTGTTTGACATATTGCAAAAATTGCTATAAAATAGTGATGAGGTGAAGAGAATGCGAACGAGAGCTCAGCGCTTTGACCCAAGGCAATATATGATGGGCGAAAAATTTGAAGTTTTTCATTATAGAGAAACCGCGCCCTATGTCCCCGAAGCTCACTATCATAACTTTTATGAAATATATTACCTTTTGGAAGGCGATGTGGAATATTGGATTGAGGGTAGAACATACTCTCTGCAACAAGGCGAGATACTTCTTATTAATCCTATGGAATTTCACCGTCCCGTTATAAAGGATAAAAATATACCTTATGAGCGTATAGTTGTATGGGTAGATAAAGAGTATTTAGAAAGCCTTTCCCGTGAAAAACCTCTTAACTTATGCTTTGATTTTTCGGCTAATAGGGAAAGAATAATAAGAGCATCGGGAATAAAGCGTACCGAGATAACGGCACTACTTTCTGAACTTGTTAAGGAATATTACAGTAAGGAATATGCGGCGGAAATGTGCGCCTTTGGTACCCTTATAAGATTTTTAGCAGAACTTAACCGCATTTCTTTAAGTATAGAGGGTGGGGAAAATCTTACCGAAGTTCAGTCGTCTTTAGTGCTTGGGGTTCTTGATTATATCGGAGAACATTTTGATGAAGAATTATCTCTGGACCTTTTGGCTAAGGAGTTTTTTGTAAGTAAATACCATCTTTCCCACGAATTCAGCAAAGCTACGGGAACGGGTGTTTATAGGTACATACTTTTAAAACGCCTGATATCTGCCCGCCAAATGCTCCTCGATGGAAAACCTGCAGGGGAGGTAGCACACCTTTGCGGCTTTAAGGATTATACAAGTTTCTTTAAGGCATTCAAGGCTGAGTACGGCATAAGTCCTCGAGAGTGTATACTAGAGTGATGATCTGAATTCTTTTGGGGTTTTTCCTTCGTAACGTTTAAACATTTTTGTGAAATACTGTACATCTAAAATACCGCAATGACCGGCCACCGTCTGTATCTGCAGATTGGTGGTCTTTAGTAATTTCTTGGCCATTTTCATACGGCGCTTATTAACAAAATCCGTAAGAGTAAGCCCTGTCTCTTTTTTGAAGAGAGCCGAGAGATAACCTGCGCTTACATTGTTAAGCTTTGCCATTGCCTTAAGGGATAAATCGGCGGTAAGGTCAGCATCAACGGCTACAATGGTTTTTTGAACGGCAGGGGAATATTTGTTTATGGAGTGGTTCTTCACAAGGTTGCAATACGCTCTGAAAATTTCTACCATAAATTTACCTGTCTGTTCCACCGAATTAAGTTCTTCTATTCTTTTGGCGTAGTTAGAGGAAACGCTATCTATATATATAGGATGAACACCGCCGTTTTCTGCAGCTTTACGCAGAAGAGTGTTCATTATAATGCAGTAATTTTTAACATTGCGTAGTGGGTCGGAATTTCGTTTTTCAAAGGTCATTTCGGAAAAATTGGTAAGAAGAAGTTCAACCTTATGGGTAAGACCGCCCGAAACCGCATTCATAAGCTCATTTTCGTAAGCATACCGTTGCTCCATCATTTTCATATTGAAGGCGGTGGAGTTTTCTGTCTCTGTGTCACCGTTTTTAAAATCAAAACTCTGAAAAGGGAAAACGGCATCTCCCTTTAAATCCGTAACCGTATAGTTTTGCGGACCGCCCCAGATTCTATCAGCAAAGGTGCAAATAATGGCGAATATGGGTCCTTCATCCTGAATAAGCGGTGTATTGCCGAGATAATATTCTAAACTGCCTGTACCTCTTGGGTCTAAATTTAAAGATTCTGCCTTTTCAAGCATTGCGGCGCGATTTATATCTTGTTTTAAATATGGACCGATAGCAAGAATCAAAGGTTTATCGGTTTTTGGGAGCAGTAGAAAATAATAACTGCAAAAAAGCATATCGGTAAACTTATAAATGGTGTTTTCCTTTATATCGGGGAACATTTCACTAAATGTTGTACCGTCTTTGGATATATATAATAACCCGTTAAGGAAAGTACCAACAATATCTGCAATATTATCATCAGGATTAAAAACACAGGTGCGAAGATGATATTTACTTAAAATATCCTTTAAAAAAACAAGTTCCGCATTGTAAAACATACAACAACCTCTTTTGTAATGATTGATAATTTTATATGCAAAAAAACTAAAAAATTTCCTTTTCGTTTAATATTATAGTACATAATATATGGAAATTCAACCCATAAAAACGCATTTTAATGAAAATTTTACAAAAATTTATTAAATTTGTACTTACTGCTGATTGTGCAAAACATATATAATATACTTGTACTCTAATGCAACTAAATTAAACTTTAGGAGGAATAGTTTTTTATGAAAAAACAGGTAACACTTGATGCCAAAGGCCACCGCAAATTCGGTATGCGTGACTGCTTGGCATATGCGGCAGGTGACCTCGGTTGTAACATGAGCTTTGCCCTTAAGGGTACAATGTCTATTTTCTGGACTCAGTTCATGGGTATGGACCTTTGGTACGCTTTACTTCTTATTGTTGTTCAGGTATGGGATGCAATTAATGACCCCCTTATCGGTTCAATAATCGATGCAGATAGGCATAAGTATAAAAGAAACAAGTTCTTGACTTACATATGGGCTGGTTCAATTGGTCTTATTATAGGCGGCGCTTGTTGTTTCCTTCCTTTCCCAAATGCAGCTACTTGGGCTAAGGCAGTAATTTTTATTGCCGGTTATGTTGTATGGGATGCTTTTTATACCGTAGCCAATGTACCCTATGGCTCACTTCTCTCCCTTATTTCTAATGATGTTAAGGATAGAGCTTCTCTTTCTGCTTGGCGTTCTGTCGGCTCTATTTTTGGCAATATGCTTCCTATGGTTATTTTACCATTTATTATTTACGATAAAGATAATAACCTAATCGGTGAGCGCGTATTTATCGCAGCTCTTATAATGGGTGTTTTAGGATTTATCTGCTTCCAGTTTATGATTCGCAACACTGAAATCAGAGTTGATACTAATGTTGAACTTAGCGAAGAAACACCTAAATTCAATGTTTTTAAAGCATTTGCTAACTTTATGAAAAACCGTCCCGCAGTTGGCGCAACACTCGCTGCTATGGGTATGTTTATCGGTATGCAGGGCGCAACAACCGCCGTTACCGTTATCTTCCAGTCATACTTTAAGAATGTTCAGATTTCAGGTATCGTTCAGTTGTTCGCAATGATTCCTATTGTTTTATTTACTCCTCTTGCTCGTAAGATGGTTGCTAAATACGGCAAAAAGGAACTTGCTACTTTCGGTTCTATTTGTTCTGTAATTGCAGGTCTTGGCCTCTTTATTGTTTTCCCTGAAAATACCAATCTTGACCTCATCATTTACATTATTTGCCAGCTTGTATATTCCTTAGGTCTTGGTATCTATTCAACAGTATCTTGGGCTATGATGGGCGATGCTATTGATTATAATGAGTGGAAAACAGGCGCCCGTGAGGAAGGCACTGTATACTCACTTCACTCCTTCTTCCGCAAACTCGCTCAGGGTATTGGACCTTCACTTGTACTTATCGTGATGGTTGCCCTTGGATATGTTGGCGCAGATGAAGGAAATCAGGCATGGCAGGTAGCAGTTAATATGCGTTATCTCGTTGCAGGAACATTCCTTTTCTCCGCAGTACTTCAGTTTATCGGCTTAGGTCTTGTTTATAATCTTGATAAAAAGACCCTCGCTAAAATGAATGAAGAGCTTGGCAGAGATGTTGAAGCAGATGACGTATTAACCTATACCACAGCAGAAGACACTGATAATTTGATATAATTCATAATGTCCGACTGCTGATGCGGTCGGGCATTATTTTAAAATCAATAATAAAAATTGGGAGAAAAATATGAGAAAAATTATAAATTTCAATAGCAAATGGGCCTTTTCAAAAGAGGCGCAGGCGGTTCCTACTGTCACTCCTAATGACTGGGAATCGGTTAATTTACCTCACTCTTGGAACGCTGTTGACGGTCAGGACGGAGGTAACGATTATTTCCGTGGCACCGCTTACTATGCCAAGAGTTTCGAAAAGCAGGAGCTTCCCGAAAGCGACCTTTATTATTTAGAAATTAAGGGCGCTAATTCTTCTGCTGATGTTTATTTAAACGGCGAAAAACTTGCTCATCACGATGGCGGTTATTCTACTTGGAGAGTAAATATAACCGAGTACCTTTCTGAAGCTAATACGCTTGTTATCGCAGTAGATAATGCGGCTAACGAAACAGTTTATCCCCAGATGGCTGACTTTACCTTCTATGGCGGACTTTACAGAGATGTTAATATCATCTGTGTAAATAAATCTCACTTTGATTTGGATTACTATGGCACCCCCGGTCTTAAAATCACCCCAGAAATTAAGGGTGAGAGCGCCGATGTAGAAATTGAGACCTATGTGAGCGGCGGCGAAAGCGGTCAGGAAATTCATTATGTAATCGAAGATAAAGAGGGTAACCTTGTTGCCGAAACTACCGCAGGTGATACAAAGGTAGTTTTAAATATTCCTTCCGTTCACCTTTGGCACGGTCGCAAAGACCCATATCTCTATACCGCAAAGGTTGAAATTATCTCTGACGGCGTAGTTCTAGATACAGTTTCTTCCCGTTTCGGTTGCCGTACCTTCAAAATTGACCCCGATAACGGATTTATTCTTAACGGCGAAGAATATGCCCTTCGCGGCGTATCACGCCACCAAGACCGTTGGGGCAAGGGTAACGCCCTTTCCAGAGAAGACCACGAGGAAGACATCGACCTTATCTGCGAGGTTGGAGCTACCACTATCCGTCTTGCTCACTATCAGCACGACCAGTATTTCTATGACCTTTGCGATGAAAAAGGACTTGTAATATGGGCAGAAATCCCCTATATTTCCAAGCATATGCCAACAGGTCGTGAAAACACCATTTCTCAGATGAAGGAACTCATCACTCAAAACTATAATCACCCCTCAATCGTTGTTTGGGGACTTTCCAATGAAATCGGTATCGGCGGAAGCGATGAGGATTTGCTTGAAAACCATAGAATTCTTAATGATATGTGTCACGAGATGGATAAAACCCGTCTTACCACTATTGCCGCAGTTTCTATGTGCAAAATTGATGACCCTTATCTGCAGATTCCCGACGTTGTTTCATATAACCATTATTTCGGTTGGTATGGCGGCGAAACTTCCATGAACGGCCCTTGGTTTGATAAATTCCATGAAGCCCATCCGAGTATTCCTATCGGATGCAGCGAATATGGTTGCGAAGCTCTTAATTGGCACAGTTCAACTCCTATGCAGGGTGACTATACCGAGGAATATCAGGCATATTATCACGAGGAACTTATTAAGCAGTTATTCACCCGTAAATATATGTGGGCAACTCACGTTTGGAATATGTTTGATTTCGGCGCCGATGCCCGTAACGAAGGCGGAGAAAACGGTCAGAACCATAAGGGTCTTGTAACCTTCGACCGCAAGTATAAAAAGGATGCCTTCTATGCATATAAAGCGTGGCTCAGTGACGAACCCTTCGTTCATATCTGCAGTAAGCGATATGTTGATAGAGTAGAGGACGTAACCAAGGTTACCGTATATTCAAATCAGCCCTCTGTTGAACTTTTTGCAAACGGCGAAAGTTTAGGAGTTAAAACCGCCGAAGACCACTTCTTCTATTTTGAAGTTAAAAATGAGGGCGAAACCAATCTCGTTGCTAAAGCAGGAGAACTTACCGATAATAGCGTCATCCGTAAAGTAGATACCTTCAACGAGGATTATCGCCTTAAAGAAAAGGGCGCAATACTAAACTGGTTTGATGTTGAAGTACGCGAAGGATACCTTTCCCTCAATGATAAAATGAGCGATGTTTTATCTACTATGCGCGGTAAAATGATATTTATGTCCCTTGTAGGCAAGCTTATGGGTGGCAAAAAGGGTAAAGGCGGTAAGAAGAGAGAAGCCATGGGCTTTGAAGTTACCCCCGAAATGATGACCATGATGGGCGGCTTTACCGTGCTCCGCCTATTTACCCTTATGGGCGGAATGATGGATGTTAATTTTACGAAGGAAGAGCTTTTAAAGCTCAATAAAAAGCTTAACAAAATCAGAAAACCCAAGAAAAAATAAATGATTTTAACGGGCGGTAGACCGCCCGTTATTTTTATTGCAAAGATATGCATAATATGGTATAATGAATATGATAAATTTGGCATAACTCTCTTGACAAATTCCGGGGGGGGGGCGCCATAATTTTATTAACATTTATTGTTAATAATTTGTTTTTCAGGAGATGAAAAAATGAAAAAAGCAGTATCTTTTTTAATGGCAGTTGTGATGGTTTTATCTCTTTGCTCTTGCAAACTGATTCCAACTCCTTCTTCTTCGGTGGAAACCGTTGAGGAATATGAGGAATTTGAGTATTACGAGGGTAAAAATAAGGATAAGAACAAAACAAGTAAACCCAAAGGTAGCTCAAGTAAAGAAGATACTGATAAAGGCGGTTCTTCCACGGGTAAATCCAATAATAACAGTTCAACCGGTTCGGGAGGCGGTAAGGATAATACCGTAACCGGCAGTACATCTTCAGGCGGAAACTCTGATAATAGCGATTATAAATTTGAAGATGAGCCACCTCTTGACCTTAACGGCAAGACCATAACACTTGCTGTAAGTGATGAAGTGCCATATAGAACAATGTCATTCGCAACAATGATAAATGATTTTGAAGCCAAATATAATTGCACCGTAAAAGATTATCAACTTTCTTTTGGCAGCTTTAACCAAGGTATTAAAAATAGAAAAAGTAAGGGCGACCCCTATGATATTATATATGTTCACGGCTCAAATTTCCCCGAAGGTCCACAACTTGGGCTATATGCCGACCTGACGGAATATCTATATAGGGAAGATACCTCTAATTTTGATATGGATAAAACTAATTCGTTTAAGTGGGGTATCAGAACATACGGCATCTGCAATACCTATAGTGCATACCCGTATATATTCTATTATAATAAAGCCCTATTTGATAAATCCGGTCTTGAAGACCCAAGAACACTCTATAATCAAGGAAAATGGACATGGGATAAAATCTTTTCTATGGGTAAAACTGCAACCAACTCCGCGTCTAATATCTATTTCCTTTCTTCCAATATAAATCACACCAATTTCTACGGTGTTTCTTCAGTAACCGTGGATAACGGCAAGGTTCATCTTAATTTACATGATGAAAAAACCACGCTTTCTCTAAAACTTATCCAGAAGATATATTGTGAAACGGGTATCGGCAAGCAGTTTCAGACAGGCGATTCCCTTTCAGAGTTCATTGCGGGACAAAATTATATGTTCGTGGATGATTCTTCTAAGTATCCGGATATTTTTGGAAAAGTTAAAAATGCGGCGGCCTTCTCCAATAACACAAGCAATCTAAATATAGTTCCCATACCTTTACCTGCCGAAAACTATCATCAGGCATATCCTACAGGATGGCATAACGCTATCTGCGCAGGTGAGGGTGAGGGTTCTGACCCTCGAATTGCAATTACCTGGGCGCATTTTGTAGCCACATATAAACCTACAACCAGAGGTCAAAACGAACTTACCGCCGCCGACCAAGAACTGATGGATAGCATTATGAGGGGCACTACCATTCCAAACCGCCAAGGCGTGTTTAAAATTGGCAACACCGATACCTTAAAGCTTTATGACCAAATGGCCGTAGAAATCCGCCAAGGTGGAAATATCGATACGGTTGTAAACAATTACTATGGTTCTTTCTGCAATGCCATTCGCAATACCCTCGGCAGTAACGATTTTTATAAGAATTAAAAACAAAAAGGAAGCGACCCAAAATCGCTTCCTTTTTAATTTGGTGCACCTAACAGGAATCGAACCTGCACCGAGTTGCCCCGACTAGAACCTGAATCTAGCGCGTCTGCCAGTTCCGCCATAGGTGCTTATAAACTGCAAGAGTTATTATACCATAACTGCCTGAAAAGTCAAGGAAAGTTTGGGCTGCGGCCTAATAAAATTAAGCGTTTTTACGAATTTGTTTTATAAAATAAGGTTTTTACTTTTTGTTGGTTTTTTATAGTTGCTTTGTTGTCCTTTTATGGTATAATTTCCTTGGAATTATTTTTCGAAATTTAATTTGAGAAGGGAGTAATTCCTATGAAAAAACTTTATAATGAAAAAACCGCTAACTATCCGCGACTTTCTACCGATAAATTCTTTTCGGATTACGAAAATGAATTTAAATACGAAGGTTTTATGGATGGTACTTTTTTATTTTTAGAAGAAAATCAGTATCTTGACCGTGAGCTTTGGGCAAGATTTGTTGAGCAGTTCCGCCACGATGCCGACTTTGATACGGGCTGGCGCGGTGAATATTGGGGCAAGAGTATGCGCGGTGCCGCTTTTTGCTATTCATATTCTAAAAACGAGGAGCTTTATGATATTCTCACCGAAACAGTAAGGGATGTTTTAACTACCGCCGATGAAAACGGCAGAATCAGTAGTTACGGCGTGAACCACGAATTTACTTCTTGGGATTTATGGGGCAGAAAATATGTCCTTCTCGGTATGCAGTATTATCTTGAAATCTGCAAGGATGAAGCTTTGAAAGAAGAAATCATCAAATCTATGTGCGCCCAAGCCGACCATATCCTTGCTCATATCGGTTGGTCTAAGGACGGTAAGGTTCATATTTCCAAAACTTCCCTAATCGCGAAAGACAGGGGACGGTTCTCTGTCTTGGTGTAAGATAGAGAAAGACGATGCTAATTAGCATCGTCTTTTGCTTTGTAAGGGGAGGGGTTTCCCCTCCCGATAAATTCATCAATGATAAACGGGAGGCAAAACGCCTCCCCTACAATTATTCATTTTCAATTTTACATTGCGTTCCATCGTGCTTGATTTCATAATTATCTTTATAAATCAAATCGCTTATAAACACAAACTCATACCCCTCGTCTTTAAGGCATTTTAGTATGTTTGGCAGCGCCGCGGGGGTATGGTCGGCGTCGTTGTGGAATAGTACA
Organism: Acutalibacteraceae bacterium; assembly: GCA_045648365.1. Lineage (GTDB taxonomy): Bacteria > Bacillota > Clostridia > Oscillospirales > Acutalibacteraceae > UBA737. Next base: position 9,089 of record JAZRNX010000030.1, on the reverse strand, counting down.
ATCGAGCCGTTTGTCACCTTGCTTGTAACCCGCTGACAGATACTATCGGGTGTGGCATTTGAACGCCAATCCAAGCTGTCTACCGACCATTGAATCGGGTACATTTTGATTTCTTCTGTTGCCTCAACTACAGCGTTATCATAGTCCCCATAAGGTGGGCGAAAAAGGGTAGGGCGCACCCCTGTGACCTTCTCGATTTTATCATTGCAGGAATCAAGCTCGTTTTTCATAGCTTCTTTGGAAAGTTGAGTCATATAAGGGTGGGTATTGGAGTGGTTTTGCACCTGATGCCCCGCATCCGAGAGCTGCTTAACCGATTCGGGATATTTATCCACCCAACTGCCCACAACGAAAAAGGTAGCGGGAACATCATACTCTTTAAGAATATCAATAAGTTGTTCGGTATCATCATTTCCCCAAGCCGCATCGAATGAAATGGCCACCTGCTTTTTGTCGGTTTCTACGCAGTAAATAGGCAACTTTCTATCACTGTTTGCCATAGTGACCCCCGCACCGAAACTTACAAAGGTCAGCACTACCGCCATCACGAGACAGAGCATTATCTGTTTTTTAGTTACCACGAATATTTTCATATATAAACATCACCTTTCATCCCTATTAGTAGGATATTAAGGAATGCTTGTATAATATGTGTAATTTAGGTTTGTTTTCATAAAATCAAAAAAGGGATAATAATGATGGTTGCAAATCATTTACCAACATAGAAAATATATTTATATTAATTTAATAGTATCTAATTGTAGGCATCAATGCCTCCTGATGATGTTAAAATAAGACCATACCCAAGACACGAGGGTATGGTCTTTTTCTACACACAAATCCAGTATTTAAGGGGGTTTCGAGCACTTTTTAAGGTTTTTCAACGCTCAAAATAATGTAAAAAACAGTGGACTGAAATAAACACGCTATGTATAGAGTAGTCCACAAAAAAGGAGGTAAAATTAATGCTACAGTATTTAATACATACTTTTGGGTATAATCAACCCTTTAGTATTTCAGAAATTGAATACAAAGATTTTTCACGAACTTGGAAATATAATTGTATTATTGAACTCTGTCAAAAGGGCGAAGTAGTACATCTTGAAAGAGATGTATATTATGTACCCAAGAAAAACAAATTCGGTATAGTACCTTTTGACCCGATGAAGATTATCGAAAAGAAATATATTAACGATAACGAAAATGTGCAGGGTTTTTATTCTGGCAAATATTTGTTATATCAACTTGGCATATCAAAGATTAATCCCAAGACAATAGAAATTTATTCTAACAATGAAACTCAAAGAAGTAAAGTGGTAAATATTTCTGGTAAAAGATTATTGTTACATAAACCACGAACTAAAATTGATAAATTTAACGCACCTGTTCTTTGTTTTCTAGAACTAATGAACGGTATCGATGTAGAAACCCTTGATGAGTATAAACGTAAACTTATATCTGACTATATCGCAGAAAACCGTATCACCCAAAGGCAAATTACCAAATACATACCGTATTTTCCCGATAAGACTTGCAGAAATCTAATTGAAAGCGAGGTAATCTACCGTGTGCCGCAGTAATAGTTGTATGGTTTGTACATACCTAATCGAACTCGTAGCCGGAATAATGACCGGTTACATATTTATCTATCTTGACGATGCTATCGTGATGAGATTTGCACTTTCAATGTTGTATATCCCCGCAGTTCTTGTGCTTGTGGACGCCAAATCAAAAATGGTGCGGTTTTTGGTCTATGTAATGCTAACCGCAGTCTGCTTTTGGGGCGTACTTTACGCTATCTATTTCCGCAGACCTTTTGGTTTTTCGCTGATTTTCTGCGCCATTGTCGGTTTTGTCTACTATGTTATATTTACCGAACCCGCCAAAAAAGAAAAACTGTCAAAAATAATTATCGTCAACTTCTGCTTTTTCACACTCGTGTTCTTAATCGCTCTCTCTTGCAACCTAATGTTCAACCCTAGACACGCCGGCCTCCTCAACGGCGGAGCAGTGATGTGGTGATTTAGATTATTAAGGTGGAATTTTTTACAATTATGTGGTATAATTAATTAAATGAAAGAGGATTTTACGAGGTGATTTAAATTGTTTGATTACTCTAATCTTGTTGTTGAAGCAATGAACTATATCGATAAAAAGATAGTTACTCTCAACTCAAACAGTGTGGACAAAATTAAATTGCGCAATAAAATCAATGTGCAAATAGTTGCAAACATCAAAAGAATTGCTTTGTTGGAACAAGGTGATATATATAAAGAAATCGACAGAATTTTCAACACACAATTACTTGAAGAACTTTCAAGATAAAACCGCTTCGGAAGCAGAATAATGAAAAAGACACTTATTGTAGTAGATATGCAAAACGATTTTATTGATATGGCACTCGGCACAAAAGAGGCGGTTGCCATTGTTCCCAAGGTTAAGACGAAAATTCAGGAATATGTCAAAAACGGCGAAAATCCGGAACTTGTAATATACAAAAAAGAGATAAAAATATCCGCTGAGGAATCGAAACTCCTCAGCGGTGTTTCTTCTATTCCATTACCTTTACAAAATGGAACATCATATCGGGTCCTTCATTGGGATCGTGTCCCTCATCATCGGACATTTCGTGTTCGGGCTGAAAGTATTCGCACCAAAACTCATCAATCTTAAAACCGCACTTGTTCACATAAAAGTGAATATTGCGTTTCTCAAAATACGGCGTACAGGTTGTCCAAACCTTTGTTTCGGGATGCAACGCCTCAACTGCTTGCCAAGCGCCGTATCCAATACCTTTTGTATGCTCTTCGGGAGAAACAAAAAGAATTTCTAATTCGTTTACATTAGTTTCTTTGTTTATTTTAAGTATCACACCACCGACTTTTCTGCCGTCTAAAACAATGCGGTATGTTTCACTATCAGGTGCATCGATACAGCGTTCAATAGTTTTTCGAGAAATGATTTCACCGTCATCATCAATGTGGTTATCTCGCTTGCCAAACTCTTGCAATGCACCATACTTAAACGACCATTGATTATCTAAAATAAACTGCTCTCTGTCATCCTCAGTTAATGGCACAAGCGTAACTTTTGTGTTTTTCATAGCAACCTCCTAAAAAAGAAAAACTCCGGCTATTGTAAAAACAATAACCCGAGCTCACTCGGACACCTAATCCGGCACTTTTGAATGCTACGGCACTCTGCCTCCGGTGACCTATATTCTTATGTTTATTATATCATAAACATAAGAAAAGTCAACTATGTACTCTCTGCCACACGGCAGAGAGGTTTCACTACTTATCAAAAGAAACAGGCTTTGTATCGTTTGTAGCAAATGCATTAGGACCGGGATCTGACATTGAGAAATACATTTTAGCGGCTTTGGTTGTGCCAAAATCTCGGTTAGAGCCTGAATTCTGCACCTTGTTAAAGGCATCACGGAACATCTGATTGTGTGCTTCTTCACGGTTTAAAAGGAAGTCGATGGTCTCACGCACCTTTTTGTCATCAATCTGGCGGTAAAGGTATTCGTAAACCACCTTTGCACGCTGTTCGGATGCGATATTACTGAGCAGGTCTGCACAGAGGTCTCCCGTAACTGTCACATAGTCGCCTGTCCATGAATAACCAGAAGCGTTTATAAGACCGGGGTTAAGACCTAAAAGCACATGGGACTGAATCTCGCCGCAGGGCACCTTTTCGGCATCAACATCGTGTCCGTTTAATAGGTTGATGGTCTGCGCAACCATTTCCATATGACCAAGTTCTTCTGCTGCAATATCAAGAAATAAATCCTTGATTTCAGGGTCTTTGATTCTAAAGCTCTGCGACATATACTGCATAGCCGCCTTAAGCTCACCGTTTCCGCCGCCAAGTTGTTCCTGTAAAAGTGCCGCATATTGCGGATTGGGTTTCTCTACCGCTACAGGATGAAATAGCATCTTTTCGTGTTTAAACATAAATTTACCTCCGTTTACTTTCTATTAACTATTCTTACCAATTAACAAACGGATATGTAGTAATTTTAATAATTGTGTGGTATAATTATTTTAATGATAAAAAAATAACGGAGGAAATTATGATAGAATTTATTGTTACTTTTCTTGTTGGAGTTATATTGATTGTTCTCGGTATTTCAAATATGCGAGGAAATATTTCGTCACTACATTCTTATCACAGACATCGAGTTTCCGAAGAAGATAGAATTCCTTTTGGTAAAAAGGTGGGATTTGGAACAATTATTTGTGGTTGTGCTGTTATGGTGTTTAGCATTTTGTCTGCTTTAACCCTATATACCGAAAACAACGTTTTTATGATAGTGGGAACTGTGCTTTTAATAGCAGGACTTGTTGCAGGGCTGGGTTTAAGTTTTTATGCGATGATTAAGTATAATAAAGGAATTTTCTGATGAATTCAATTTATAGAGAGGTATGCCTGTATGAAAAAGAAGAAATTGTTATTTGCAATATTATGTGCTTTGGGTAGTGGAGCAGTAGGTTTCTTTGCAAACCAGTTAACCGAGGTATATGGTTGTGTATTATTCGGTATCGGTGTTGGTCTAATGGTCTATTCAATTATAAATTTAAGTAAGTGAATAAGAATATATCGAACTGGTAACAAAATTCAAATGTTTTTAAGGAAAGATTTATGAAAGACGAATGTTTAATTTGCGGTGCACCGCTGAAATACTTAGAAAACGATACCGATATGGAATGTGCCCTCTGCCACAAGAAAGAAAATAGCAAGACCGCTTGCGAAAAAGGTCATTACATATGTAACGATTGCCACACAAGAGGAATGGATAGCATTATTGGAATTTGTAGTTCTGAAACTTCAAAGAACCCGATAGAAATTATCCAAAAACTAATGGCTCTCGATTTTTGCCATATGCACGGACCTGAACATCATATTATGGTCGGCTCTGCCTTGCTTACTGCCTATAAAAACGCCGGCGGTAATATTGATTTACCGAAAGCATTGGTTGAAATGCAGTCACGTGGCAAACAAGTCCCCGGTGGAGTCTGCGGTTTTTGGGGTGCTTGCGGTGCAGGTATCAGCACCGGTATGTTTGTATCTATCATAACCGGCTCCACACCCTTAGCAAATGAGGCGTGGGGATTATCAAACCAAATGACCTCAAAAGCCCTTGGGGCAATCGGTGAGGTTGGCGGTCCACGTTGTTGTAAGCGTGATTCTTACCTTGCAATTACCAAGGCGGTGGAATTTGTAAAAGAGCATTTTGGTATAGAAATGGAAATCGGAAAAATTAAATGTATCCACTCGGCACAAAATAACCAATGCATAGGTGCGAGGTGTCCGTTCAAATGAAAAAGAAAATAGCCTTTCTCTGCGTACATAATTCTTGCCGCAGTCAGATTGCCGAGGCATTAGGAAAACACTTGCGTGGCAATGATTTCGACTTTTACTCGGCAGGAACCGAAACTAAACCACAAATTAACCAAGACGCCGTTCGGCTTATGAAACAACTTTATGGCATTGATATGGAGCAAACACAGTATAGCAAAACCATTGATAAAATACCCACACCCGATGTTGCGATTTCAATGGGTTGTGACGTTGGTTGTCCTTATATTGGCAGAGCCTTTGACGATAACTGGAACTTACCCGATCCCACAGGTGAAAGCGATGAGGTGTTCAAATCTGTGATTACCGAGATTGAAAAACGGATACACAACTTGTAAATAATAAGACGGAGCAAATACTATGAAAAAAGTTAAAGGATTGATTATAATGCTTTTAATATCATTATCATTATTTGGATTAACCGCTTGTGGCAGAGAGACTGAAAATTCGCTAACCTACGAACAGATTACCGCCGAACAAGCCAAAACAATTATGGACACCGAAAAGGATTATATTATCATTGATGCGAGAACTGAAGAAGAGTTTGCCGAGGGACATATAGAAAATGCAATTTTGATTCCCGAATACGAAATTAAAGACCGTGCCGAAAAAGAACTGCCCGACAAAGAGCAACTTATATTAGTATACTGCCGTAGCGGTAGAAGAAGTAAAATCGCATCCGAAGAGCTCGTCAGACTCGGCTACACTAACGTAAAAGAATTCGGTGGCATCATCGACTGGCCGTATGAAACAGTGAAGTGAGGATAAGTCATATGAATAATTATGCTTTTGAAGTAAAACAACGCTTCGGTAATACCGACGCATATAAAGAGTACGAGCAAAAGACCGCCGATTATAGCAAAGATAAGTGGCAAGAGGTAAATGATGGGCTTAATGCCGTCTTCGCAAAATTTGCCGAGTGTATGAAAAACGGTAACACTGCCGACTCAGATGAGGCTCAGACTCTTGTAAAAGAACTGCAAAACTATATAACCGAAAATTACTACACTTGTACCAAAGAAATTTTTGTAGGTCTCGGTCAAATGTATGTCGCTGATGAACGATTCAAAACTAACATCGATAAAAACGGCGACGGTACGGCAGAATTCGTTTCAAAGGCGATAGAGAATTATATTAACTGTTGATTTTGTTATTAGCGATTGATATAATGAATACAAGTAAATAGTGACTTTAGGCGGTTGCTTAGCAACTGGGATACTTACCGCAAACCTGACAGACTTGCGGTAACTTCCGGCAAAATGCACTTATGGTCGCAGACTCGTCAAATACGGGATTATTGTCTTGGCTTTCGGCATCTGCGCACTTGTGCAGGTGCTTTTCTTTTGTCCTTTTACAAATATTTAGTAAAGGGGTTAACATTATGTTTTCCAAAATCAAACTGTCATTGTCAAACATCAATTACAAGCTCTATTTCGCACTTCTTATTTTAGGTTTTGTGCCCACAATTTACACAACGGTGCGTGTGTTTTTCCTTGGCTCACTTCCCGGCGAATACTCTTTTTCAATAGCAGGGCAATTATCGTGGGTAAATCTGCTTTATGAAATCATAAACGAGGCAATTATTTTGCCGTTGTTTTATTTCATTGGCAAGGTAGTAACCGATAAAAAAGAGTTCACTAACCGAGTAAAAACAGGAATGTTAATGGCGCTCGGAATATATCTTGTTTTATCTGCTGTCATCATCTGCTTTGCAAAATCACTTTTGTCGCTAATGGCAACCGATGCAAGTATCATTGATGCCTCTGTTACATATATCCGTATCGAAAGCGTAGCAAACATATTTTTAATACTTACACAATTCACACTCGTTGCACTTGTCACCATAAACAAAAGCAAATATCTTTATATCTTAACCTTTGCAAGACTTGTACTCAGTATCGTTTGTGATACATTCCTTGTATCATCGTTGCCAATATCTCTAAAACTTGGCGTAAACGGAATCGGATACTCAAATATTATCGTTAATATAGTTTTGCTTATCGTATCACTTGTTTTACTCTCAAAAGAAAGCATAAATGTTTTTGACAGGGTAAAAATCAACTTCGTATGGGTGAAAGAGTTTATAAAAATCGGTAGTATTTCAGGTCTTGAGTCCTTTGTTCGCAATGTTGCCTATATGGTGATGATTTCACGAATGGTTAATGTTGTGGGTGAACAAGGCACCTATTGGGTAGCAAATAACTTTATTTGGGGTTGGCTACTTTTACCTGTTCTGCAACTTGGTGAACTTATCAAACAAGAAACCGGCACCGATAAAAATAATATCCGTAAAAACGGTCTTGGATATTTTGGACTTACATCGATTATCTCTGCATTTTGGTTTATCAGCATTCCGCTTTGGAAACCCTTTATGACAAATGTCTTACAGTTTACCGATGTGGATAAACTATTCGAGCTTGTGATAGTGCTTGTCGGCTTTTATGTGCTGTATGCTTTCCAAAATGTCTTTGATTCGGTATTCTACGGACTCGGCAAAACTAACTATATGTTATTTGAGTCAGTAGTAACTAATACAGTTTATTATGGGATTGCATTTATTCTATATTTAACAGGAATATGGACACCGTCGCTTATCGAAATTGCGCTACTTTTCGGTATCGGCAATGCCTTTGATAGTGTTGTTTCCCTCGGTGCATTTGCATATCTACTTAAAAAGGAAAAGATAAATATTTTAAGGGTAAACTAATCTCTATAACATTAAAGCTCTCTGCCACGGCAGAGAGCTTTTTCGTTACTTACGAGTAGGTTTTACATTTGAATCGGGAGTGATGTTGCCATCAATAACACCATTGGCATCTTCAAAAGCTTTAATATTTTCTCTTATTAAAACAAGTACTTGACTATTTACGCTTCTGCCTTCGTAATCAGCAATATGTGCGATTTTATTCAACATTTCCTCTTCAATTCTGATCGATACACTCTTGATAGCCATAAGCTCACCTCATAATAAATATATTGTATATTTATTTTAGATGTATTATGTGTTACAATGTTAGAAATAGATACACAGTGTATCTAAAATATTTGAGGTGAAGTGTATGAATAAGGAATTATATACCTGTTGCTTTTTCGGTCATAGAACTATTAACGAAACCGAAGAACTAAAATCAAAACTTGTTGAAATAATTGAAAAAATAATTGTGGACGAAAAAGTTGATACATTTCTTTTCGGGAGCAAGAGCCGATTTAATAGTCTGTGCCTTGAACTCGTGACTGAAATAAAAGAAAAATACCCGCACATAAAACGAATCTATGTACGGGCAGAATATCCATATATAAGCGAGCATTATAAGAACTACTTGCTGGAAAGCTACGAGGATACCTATTACCCCGAAAAGATACTAAACTCAGGCAGAGCCGCTTATGTGGAGCGCAACTACGAGATGATAAATAATAGCCACTATTGCATAGTGTATTACGATGAACAGGGCGTCCCAACCACCCGCAAAAGTGGCACCAAAATCGCCCTCGACTATGCTATAAAGAAAGGCAAACAAATTATAAATATAACTTCATTCTAATGAAATTTTGTTAATTTTTCTTGTAAAGTCCGTTTTATGGGACAGGTAGGTATAATCCACCTGCATTTTTGTTATATATACTGTTGTCCTGCTGCCCATTTTGCCACGAAAATTTGCTTTTACTTTTCCATTAAAGCCCGCCCGTTTTTGTGAAATTCACTCTGCTCAAGTCCGTTTTATGGG
>JAZRNX010000029.1:0-24113 GCA_045648365.1 Acutalibacteraceae bacterium | reverse complement strand
GATTCTAACGTATCACTTATACAAACCGATGCTGCTATAAACCCGGGTAACTCAGGCGGTGCGCTTGTTAATATTAAGGGCGAACTCGTTGGTATTAACAGTTCAAAAATCGTTGCCGAAGAATACGAAGGTATGGGCTTTGCCGTTCCATCAAATACGGTTGTTGATATTTGTGATAAAATTATAGAAAACGAAAATTCTCCCGAACCTTACGTTGGTATTACCATAAGCGAAAAATATACCGCAAGTGCTCTTGCATTTTACGGTTATCCCTCAGGCGCGGTTGTATTGAGCGTTGCCGACGGTAGCCCTGCATATGAAGCAGGTATTAGAAAAGGTGATATAATTACATCGTTTAACGCGCAAAAAATTACCGAATATACCGTGTTTGAATCGCTTTTATCTGAATGCAAGCCTAACCAAAAAGTATCGGTTGAGATATACCGAAATGGTAGAACTTATTCAACCTCAATTACAATTGGTTCCAATAATCTTGTTGAATAAAAAAATTTAAATTAATTGCAAAAAAGTGTTGCATTTTCAAGATATTTATGTTATAATACTTGCCGTATGAGAAATATGATAGGAGGTGTCTTGATGCCAAATATTAAATCTGCTAAAAAACGTGTGCTTATTAGCAAAGCAAATTACGAAAAGAATAAGGCTTACCGTTCTGCTTTAAGAACAGCTGTTAAGAAGGCTAATATTGCTATCGACGCTAAAAGCGATGATATGGCTGTTGCTGTAAACGAAGCTGTTAAGAAGATTGACCAAGCTGCTAACAAAGGTATTATCCACAAGAATAATGCTGCAAGAAAGAAATCCGCTTTGGTTACTCGCTTCAACAAAGTAAACGCGTAATTTTTTAAAAGAACTTATTTTAGCAGTCGCTTTAATCTGCGACTGCTGTTCTTTTGAAAAAATATTATATTCTTTAAAATTATCCTTGACATTTGTGATAATTTGGTATATAATATTTCTTGTTCGAAATAATCGTTTTTCGAGGTGTGGCGCAGTTGGTAGCGCACTAGTTTTGGGAACTAGATGCCGCAGGTTCGAGTCCTGTCACCTCGACCAAATTAAAAGGAATCATCCGTTAGGTGGTTCCTTTTAATTTTTGTATATAGCAGGACGAGAACCTGCGAAGGTCTGCAGCGTAAAAAACAGTCCAGTGGACTGTTTTTAGCAAGGAGCGTGCAGTCGGGTACCGAATGCGTAGCATTGGGTCGACAAGCGTATAGTATGCGAAGCAGACGGCGAGTCCTGTCACCTCGACCAATTAAGAGACAGCAATCTAAAGATTGCTGTCTCTTAATTTTTTATTTACAAATTTTTACACTGCGCAGATATGTTTTCTAATGCCTCATTGGTAGCTGTTTTAACAATTATTGCTTTGATTAAATTCTCAAGCTCGGAATTTTCTTGATAGTCAGCAGGCATATAGTATTTAATTCTATCTTCGCGTATCATTTTATGCACCTTGGTTTTATCATTAGAATCTCCGTCATAAACACCTATTGAATGACCTCCATAAGAATTTATAAGCGTCATGCAAGGCACATCGGTGTCACTATCTCCAATGTAAACTATATTTCTAAATGGTACTCTAATTTCATCAGAATCAAAAGAATCGTTTACACCTTGGTCATTAACATTTAAAATACCCTTACTTATTCTAAATAAAAATTGAGTTTTATTTGTATAATTAATAACCTGTGCAGGCCAAAGAGCCACACCATTTTCATCAAAATAAAATGAACTGGCATAGATTTTTTCAAAAACGCCTTTTTGTGCAAGAGAAGTCCCGTCTATCATTTCTTTTAATCCGCAAGAAATTATATAATGCTCTACTATTACACCGTATTCTTCTCCGTATTTATTTATACGCTCAAACCAATCCTCTACGCCAGGAAACAATCTAACACGGAAACCATAGTCTGCTAAAGTTTTTTTATTAAAAACAAATTTTCCTTGCGCTTTTTCTACCATTTTATACATATATGCAAGATTGCTGTCCATATTATTTTTTTCAGCTAACTGGTTTGATTCGGCCCAAAAATCATCCACATCATATCCAACTTCTTGTATATAGCCCTGTGCCTGCATATCATCGGGCGATAATGTTTTATCAAAATCGTAGCATATGGCAAGTACCGGTTTGGTTTCTTTTGATTTTCTTTCATATATATTACTTTTCATAATTCACTTCCTTAATTATTAATTTAATTATATTTCATATAATAAATAATAGCAATATTAAAATATAAAATACGCAAAACAAAAAGGAAAAATATATATTACTACAAACAGGATGTAATTTGTTGGCAAACGGAGAAACCAATCCAGTTTCCTTTAATAAGTTAAATATAAACCGCCCAATTCACACTTGGGCGGTTATTTATAGTTGTTTGATTTTATCAAGTATTTGTATATCCGCAGGACAAAAGTCATATTCGCTAGATTCATTAATTGTTATCCATTTAATATCGTTATGTTCTATTTTTTGAGGTACACCTTGAGATATTACAGCATTAAACAAAGTTAGATGAACTGTTATATCGGGATATTGATGAACGGTTTCTGTGAAAATTTGGCCAACAGAAACAATTACACCAATTTCTTCCATACACTCGCGTATTAACGCTTGCTCTTTGGTTTCTCCTTCTTCAACCTTGCCGCCCACAAATTCCCACAACATACTGCTTGATTTATGAGGCGGTCTTTGACAAATCATAAATTTATCTTTATCCCAAATTAGCGCAGCTACTACTTCAACCATAAAAAACCTCACCAAATAAAAGGTACTAATTTATATTTCACCTTGTTTTTATATTCAATATATCCTATAAGCTGCTCTGAAAGCACATTTTCCTCATTATTAATGCGAAAAACAATAATCAAAGGATATGCTAGAAATATTACAAAAGAAATCCAAGAGCCAAGAATTAACGGAATCATCAAAAACATTAAAACTGTTGCCAAATACATAGGATGCCGTACTATCCCGTATAAACCTGTGTCAATTACTCTTTGATTTTCTTCAACCTGAACCGTTCTTGAAAGATAAGAGTTTTCGCGCATTACCTCAGCATATATACCATACGAAAATAAAAACAATATAGAAGCGAGTATCATTACAAATTTGGGAACACTTGTTAGAGAAAAACGAAAATCAACACCCGCAGAGATAAAACCAAGTATAAATATGATACCGGATGCGGCAACTACCCACTTTTGAGCGTTTTCCTCTTCTCTACTATAAAGACGCTTTTTTAGCAAGTCAGGAGCTTTAATAAAGAGAATAATACCTAATAACAGAATAGGTAAAAAAAGCAATATAAAAAATCTCAAACCACCGTTATAATTTAATGTCCCGGCAGGTAAAAATAATAATACACCGACAAGCAAAATAGCAAATATAAATTTAATTAATGCATTTATTAATAGCTTCATATATAACACCAAAATTTAGATTATATAATCATTATAACATAATTTTACTATATAACAATACCGAATAAAACAAAATATTTAACAAAAAATATATATATGGAGGTATGATGATGAATAACGAAATAACTATAAATAACACACTAGATAGTATCCCTACACCAAAGAATGACGCGAAAACTATAATCGGTCTTATTAAAAGCGATGGCAAAGTAACCGGTTATCAATTATCTGATAACACAAAAGTAAGCAGAGATGAAGCTGTATCAATGGCATCTCAGGGTATGATTTATGGCGTTGCAATAGCTCATAAAGGTGATACAAAATATTTAAAAGCCATACCAAACGCTAGTGAAAACGATAACCTAGGCAATCTACCCTCAATTACCGAATGAAAAATGCCCCTTTTTAAAAAGGGGCTTAAATTATATTTTTCTGTTTAATTTTTTACTTACGATTTTTAATGAAATAACGACTGTGAGCCAAATCACTAAATATACTACTATAAAAATTAATGTGAAAATCAAAATAACTTTTAGGTCAAAGGGCAACCAAGAATTCAGTAAATACGCACCTACATAAGCAATATATATAGTTAAAAAATGAAAAAACGTGGATTTAGGAACAGACCAACCGTCAATCTGATTAAAAACACTTGCACCAGCTTGTAGAAAAGCAATCATATAAGTAGAAATAATACCTATAAAAATTTGTGACGCTGTTATACTGAAGTTTGCTGATGTCTTGGAAACTATTAGAAAAATTATTCCTAGAATTATAGGTCCAAAGCCACCAAACATAAGTCCTCTATGTAAAAAATCTTTAAAATATTTATTCATATTATACACCTATTCTTTCTTTTATATTTTTTAAGTTGCGGCGGGATACATAGTCTACCTTACCGCTTTTGAATTTAACCTTTAATGTGCCTGAAATCGAAGCATCAAAACCCGATACTGCATTTAAGTTGGCAATGCAGGATTTATTTATTTTGATAAAATTTGTTGGTAAGATTTGCTCTAATTCATACAGTCTATATTTAACAAAAATTTCATCTTTTGCTGTCACCGCATAAACTTTATTATCATCTGCATAGAAAAATTCTGTTTCCGAAATACTAAATGGCACTATTTCTCTTTCTTTATAACCGTTAATCTTTGAATCATTTAAGATTAATCGTTCAATTTCTGTAATAAGTTCACTTTTTTCTTTAGCATAAATAATAATTTCATCTTCCCTATTTTCATCAATAATAACACTGAATTTCACATTAGTTCCTCCTTTCATGAACTATCATAATATGGTGACTTTATTTTTTCAAGTAAACTAAGATGAGCGGAGTTTTATTTAATATAATCGGTATTATTAATGTCATTATTGCAATTTTAAAATAATGTAATATAATTAGTATAGCAATAAAATTATATCGAGGTGTAAAATGAAGACCGAAAAAAATATATTAATCGCTTTTATATTAAATATTTCATTTTCTATTTTTGAGTTTATAGGCGGTATTTTTACAGGAAGTGTTTCGATTATGTCAGATGCTATTCACGATATAGGTGACGCTACAAGTATTGGTCTTTCACTTGTTTTAGAAAAAATCAGCAAAAAACAACCTGATAGCAATTATTCATACGGTTATTTGCGCTATTCCGTACTTGGCGGATTTATAACAACAGTAATCTTGTTATTTGGCTCTGTAGCAGTTATTTTCAATGCGATACACCGAATATTAAACCCTGTAGAAATTAAATATAACGGTATGATTATTTTTGCAATAGTTGGCGTTATTGTTAATTTCATTGCAGCATTGGTTACTCGTGAAAGTGAAAATATAAATCAAAAAGCCGTCAATCTTCATATGCTCGAAGATGTATTAGGCTGGGTTGTAGTTCTAATCGGCGCTCTAGCTATGAAATTTACTGATTTTACTATAATAGACCCAATAATGTCCATAATTGTTGCTGTATTTATACTCATGAACTCTTTTAAGACATTAAATGAGGTATTATCATTATTCCTTGAAAAGACGCCAAATAACATAGATTTAGAGGAAATTAAACATCACCTTCTTCATATCGACGGGGTATGCGATGTTCATCATATTCATATCTGGAGTATGGATGGCAGTAATAACTATGCTACCATGCATATTGTAACTTCAGATGATACCCATAAAATCAAACATTTAGTTCGTGAAGAATTAGCGGAACACGGTATTGCCCATGCCACATTGGAGCTTGAGACCGAAGGTGAGCTTTGCCACGAAATTCACTGTCACACCGAGGGTCATTCCTCCTCGCACCATCACCACCATCATCACCATCATTAAACAAAAACACTCTGCTAAAAAGCAGAGTGTTTTTTTTATTTATCGTTTGTTACATCACCGTTGCCGTCAACAGCAATAGTATCACCCATATACTTTGGCATAGGCATAAATTTTAGGGTGAAAAAATCCTTGTTTCTTGCAAGAATTTCTCTGATATTTCTGGCTGACTGGCCAATATAAGTGCGGTAATCACTAGAAACACCGTATGCTTCCACACCAAGTTCTTTCGCAATATAAAGAGCTCTGTGAAGATGATATTTCTGTGTAACAATTATAATCTTATCCGCGCCAAAAATTTCCTTGGCTCTATAGATGCTTTCATAGGTAGAAAAACCTGCATGGTCCATAAAAATATCCATTGATGGAACACCTTTTTCTTTAGCAAAGTTTTTCATAGTATTAACTTCATCATATTCAGGTTGACCATGGTCACCGCTCATCAAAAGTTTTGGAGCAGATTTATTCTCGTATAATTCAATACCGCGTAGTAACCTATCTTCAAGCATATCGGAAGGTATGCCGTTTGACTTAACACCGCAACCTAAAACCAAAATGCAATCAATATCATTTAAATCTTTTGCCTTATCTACAGTGATAATATCTTTTTTTGTAGTACCGGTGACAATTCCGTTTATGCTTAAAACAAAACCTATGCACAAAACAACTATTGATAAAATCACAATTAAAGTAATAAGCAAAAACTTTTTATAATTAAACATTTTTATATTCATAAAATACCCCAATATCTGTTATTTGTTAATTATAACATACTGATTTAAGTAATACAAGAATTATTGAAAATATTTTGCGATAAACCACTCTTTTCAAATTCCTTATTACAATAAATAAAGAGCGGCATCTTTCGATACTACTCTCTATTTATTGGCGGAGATGGAGAGATTCTCTTCTCCGGCTATCGAAAGGTCCACCGGACCTTTCTCCCAAACTCT
Organism: Acutalibacteraceae bacterium; assembly: GCA_045648365.1. GTDB lineage: Bacteria > Bacillota > Clostridia > Oscillospirales > Acutalibacteraceae > UBA737. The sequence goes on along the minus strand of JAZRNX010000029.1, from coordinate 17,378 downwards.
TTGCTCCCTTTGGTTGTAGAGTTTGGAGGTCGTTTCGAATCCCTTATCATTATAAAAAATAAGGAGCAGTATCTTACGATACCACTCCTTATTTTGGCGGAGATGGAGGGATTCGAACCCTCGAAGACGTTTTAGCGTCTTACACGATTTCCAATCGTGCGCCCTCGACCGGACTAGGCGACATCTCCATATAGCACTTGACTATTATAACGGATGGCCTCCAAAAAATCAAGTGTTATTTTTAAAAAACAGAAATTACTTTTTGCCCTTATACATTGCCAAAATATTTTCTGCTCTTTCGGTAATCATATCACGTAGATGGCTCGGTGAAACAACTTCTATTTTATCAACATAATTCATAATCCAAGTGGTAATCGCTTCACTCACAACGGCATTAACCGTAACATCAAAATGGGTATCGGTTACATTACGGATAAAAATTTCATCTGAAAATCTATCAGTTACCTGTTCAAGTACTGATTTTGCACACCTAAACACGATTTCTTCAGTATTGCCTGTAAACATTCCAAAAAGCTTATTGGTATAGTCGGCAATATCAAAAACATCCTTATACTCAGAAACCTCACTAAAATGTCTTGCGCTAATATCGGTTTCATTTACAGATTTCATTCTATCTACACGGAAATGAATTAAATTATCATACTTATCATAGTTACCGATTAAGTAGTAATAATCATCCTGCCAAGTCAGCGCATAAGGACTAATAGTTCTTTCTTTAATATTAGTAACTATTTCCTTATTTTCACCTAGCTGTTTTGTAATATGTTTAAAGGTGATTTTATGATTGTTTTCAATAGCGCGGCTGATTATATCAATATTATAAAAAATTTCTTCGTTTTTAGTTTTACCAACACTATCAAAGTAGATATTGTTACCTCGAGATTTAATTTGATGAACGCTAAGCATTGAATCAAGCTTAGAAATGAGCTCGCGAGATTTCTTAGGGGTTATAAAACGGGCGGCACGCACAGCGTCAGAAAGCAAATAAATTTCAGGAATTTCAAATTCGCGAGAACCTAAAAAGAAGCCCGATTTTGGCGTATGTGTTTTAATAATATCAAAACCGTAATCCATTAACTGATTTATATCATCATAAACCGCTTTACGCTCGGCAGTAACGCCAAACGCGGCAAGTTTATCGCAAATTTCGTTTGCGGTTAAAGGGTGTTCTTCATCAGAATGTTTTTTAAGAATATCGACTATGTAAAAAAGCTTTATTTTTTGTCCTCTTCTTGCTGCCATTTTTTCACTTCCTCGAAAAATTCATCATATCTATATAGAGTATTTATGGCGTCCAAAAAAGCGTTTGCAGATAAATTATTAGGTAAGTCAAGAAATTTTAGCAAACATTTTCTTAAATTCGCGCTATCTTTACAACCCGAAAGTCCAAGGTTAAACAAATCTGTTTTGCTGATTTTCTTTGCATCAGCAGTTTCTTCGCCGAAAATACCGCTTCTTTGAAGTGCGGATATAACACACTCTTTTGTCATACCTTCAACACCCAAATAGCCTTCCTTGCTCTCTTCGGTTTTCCTTTTTTCCTTGCCTTTTAACTGAGGAATATACACATTAATAATCTTACCACTTGCGCAAACACTTTTTAAATGGGCTCTAATTTGAGCGCCTGCGCTATCGGAATCCGTCATAATGATAATCCCTGTCTTTTGAGCGTAAGCGTGAATAAGGGCTGTTTTCTCCTTGTTTTTAAAAATCCCAAAGCCATCGGTGGTAATAATTGTGGCATCAATAATATTAGAAAGAGTGATTTTATCATATTTGCCTTCTACCACCACACACTGCCTAATCTTAATCAACGCTCTCACCCTTTGAAATAATATAAATGAGTCGAACGGTGAGTTGCTCAAGCACAGTTCTGGGGTCCTTTGTGAAACCCTTCAATTCGCTATCGGCTTTGAGAAGCGCTTCGAAACTCAAAGATAACCTTTTATCATCAAACTTTCTTAAATTGTTTAATGCCTTATCAAGCAAAAATGCCTTATTTTTATAATTGAATTCCTTTGCTACTGCGCCCGAGTTAACACCATCTCTTTTCGCGCACAACATACGGTACATATCAACATAGGCCGATGAGGCGTTATATAGAATTGTCATCGGCTCAATATGCATATAAAACATATCATCCAAAAGTTTCATAGCACCTGAAGTATTTTGCGCAAGTATCTCCTTTATATAATCATAAACCGAAGACTCAACCGATTTCGAGCAAACCAAATCTATAGTTTCTTTATCTATAATTCCGCCATTCACAAAACTACAAAGCTTATCCAGTTCGTTTTTCAAAATATAAATATCTTCGCCTACATTTTCGACTAAATGACGGGCGCAAACTTCGCTTAACGAACAGTTGCGCTTTTTAGCGCCATCCATAAGCATTTTATAAAGTCGTGAGGCGCTTCTATGGTCTAATTTTACAATGCAGCCTTCTGCTTTTTCTACTGCAGAAATTAGTTTCTTGGCCTTTGCGCTACGCTTTTCATCTACATATACACTATCAAATTTAAATATTAGTGTGCAACCCTCGACACATTCATCTGGAAGAGCGCAAATCCGCTCGAATTCTTTTTGGGAACAGCCTTCAAAATCATAATCAGATAAAACCACACATTTAGTATCCGACATCATAGGAAACTGATTTACTGCGTCGTAAACTTCCTGTAAATCGGCATTTTCCTCGAATTTTTGCAAATTAAAGAAGGGGTCACCGTCGTAACTTTTGTTAATTATCTTATCAGCATAATAATTTTTAAGATAAGCATCTTCGCCGAAGAGAAAATAAACGCCACATAATTTTCCGCTAGATATATCCTTTGATAATTCATCCTCAAAAATCATTCTGTTTCCTCCTTCTTTTATTATACATAGATTTTAACAGATTTTCATTGGTTTTACAAGTATATATAAATAATACTACTGAAACTGCAAATACAAGTGAAAGCCAAAAGGCAAATTTACCTGCGCTTATGGCAGATAGTTGCCAATTACCAAGAGAATTTATTATATAGTTTATGTAACTAACAATCGCTTCACAAACCGCCATAACCATATCAGAAATCACTCTAAGAAACATAAATTTCCGAAGCATGAGGCCAATTATTCCTATACATAAAGCACAAGTAACCGCAAATGATAGTAAGATATTTGTAAGCGGTGCCACCAATGAAATATAACCGAAATAATAAATCGATACCGGTAAAGTTGTTATGGTGGCGGATAAAGTTACAGACAATGCCAAGATGATATCTCTGATAAGCGGATTTTTAACTTTTAAGTTGCTTTCAACAAAAGGAACGATATAGATAATACCGAATGTTGCCAAGGCAGAAAGTTGGAAACCGACATTTAATATAGCAAAGGGACAGAAAATTGACATTATAATAATTGCTGTACCCAAAGAATTAAGTGAATCACTATCTCTTTTCAAAAGTGGTGCTAAAGCCATAAAGAAAAACATCAGCCCTGCTCTTATAATTGATAAAGTAAATCCGCAAATTGAAACAATAAAAACAATAGCAATAAACGAAACAATAAATCTTATGTAAGAATTATAAAATATTCTATCTAGAAACCAAAATAATGCGCCTAATATAATAGTTAAATGCATACCTGAAACTACCATTATATGACTAACGCCCGTTCTTTTAACATTTTCTGCAAATTGAGGACTAAATAGGTCCTTATCACCAATCGTTAAACCTAAAAGCGTAGCCGCGTTTTCCTCACTCATAGTTGCAGCTATATTCATTTTTACAAAGCGTTTAACATTACCTGCTCTGCGAAGAAATATATTATCCGAATGTCTCTCGCTAACATTTACTAGATTTCCAACAGCATATATACCCTTCGAATAATAATATGCTTTATTTTCACGCCTACTTATCGTATTTATTTTTATGTTACCTGTCAAACGGTCACCCATACTCAAACCACTATAATCTGCGCGTGCATACAAGGTAAGTTTTGTATTTTTAGGTAAAGTATCGCCACTGATACAACATACTGTAACCATAGAATAATCGGTATTGTTTTTCACATCGGTAACATCAAATGCTTCTGTTATTTGTTCGCCGCTTAACTTGTCAATTTTATTAATAGTTTTATAAGAATTTATAAGTGAACAGAAAACAAGAGTTGCGGCTATGAATGCAGATAACCGTCTTGTATCCATCTTATCAGTGATAATCATCAGTAGAAAACAAATAAGACCAACGCCGCAAAGCAGTGTGGTCTTAATGTTAATATAAGAAACAATAACGCAAACACAAGCGATTAGAGCGCCGCAAAACATAGGCCTCTTCATTGTTAACACATCCGAAATTTATTTACTGTTCCAGGATTTAACCCCTTTTAATTCATCAAACATAATTTTATAACTATTATGTCGGCTTTCTTCAATTAAACCCTTATTTACTGCATCTAAAATCGCACAACCTTTTTCGCAGGTATGTGTGCAAGAAGTAAAACGGCATCCACCTAAATATTCTTCAAAATCTCTATAACATTCGGCAAGATTGACCTTAAATTCATATGAATTTTCTGCCATAGTTTCGAGTGAAGAAAAACCTGGGGTATCGGCTACAAAACCGCCGAATTTATGGGGAAATAATTCAGTATGCCTTGTAGTGTGTCTTCCCCTGCCAAGTTTTTTACTAACTTCACCAGTTTTAAGTTGTAGGTTACCGAAAACTGCATTAATTATGCTTGATTTTCCAACACCAGAATTACCTATAAAAGCACTTATACAGTCTTTAGTTTCATTTTTTAATTTTTCAATACCTATGCCGTCTTTAGCAGATACTACATAAGTTTTAAATCCTGATTTTTTATAAATCATTTCAAATTCACAAAAATCACCCATATCGCACTTGTTGAATACGATAATTGGCTCTATGCCGTGAAATGATGCAATAGCGGTTAATCTATCAATCATCAAAGTATCGGGCGCAGGTACAGTATACGAAGAAACAATAAAAATTTTATCCATGTTGGCTATAAGTGGTCTGGTTAGAATATTTTTCCTATCAAAAACCTTTTCTACAACGCCATATAAATCTTGCGTAATAGAAATTTCTACCTTATCGCCAACCGTTGGGGAAACTTGGTTGTTTCTAAAGTTTCCCCTGGCTTTACATTCATAAATCTGTCCTTCGGCACTCACATAATAAAATCCCGAAATAGCCTTTAAAATTACTCCTGTCATTACTGTGTACTTTCGCTAGAGTCGCTTGAAGGTGGAGTCGTAGTTGAGGTTGCATTCTTGTAATCATTATAAGAAGTAATTTTGCTAACTTTACCCGTAGAGGCATCAACCTTAATTTCTAAATAATTATAGTATTTTTTATCATCTTCATCATAAATTTTTACGATAAATAACATAGTTTTTTCGGTTGATACAAGTCCGCTGAAGGTATAATTCTCAAGGTAAGAAAAATCAAGTTTCTCACTTTCCTTAAAGAGTTTGCCATCAAGCCACAAGGAAAGTTTTGCTGTAGTTTTTGCATAATCCTTGGGTAATGATACCTCAACATCAAATTCATAATTTACCACACCTGTACTAACATAAATGGTAATTTGAGTACCTTCGGTTACCTGTGATGAGGTATTAGCATCAGGGTTCTGATAGAAAACATAACCCTTCTTATAAAATTTTTCACTTGCAGACAAGTCGCGTTCTTCAACAATTGCAACAAGACCTTCTTTTTCTATATCAGAAACAGCTTTTTCTTTTGTCAAACCAATTACATTAGGAATATCAACCATTTTAACAGACTGGCCAGTGCTAACATAAACGGTAATTTCAGTTCCTTCTGCAACAACGGTTGTACGAGCGGGTTCCGTCTTGATTACGCATCCCGCTTCAACTTCTTCGTCGGCAACCTCATTTATAACAGTTTTGAATCCCTTAGAATTAAGCTCTGAAACCGCATAAGATTCGGTTTTTCCGTAAACATCGGGAACTTTAACAGTCGTTTGACCCATACTTACAAACAATGTGATTTCTGCGCCAGCTTTTAGTTTTTTCTTGGCGGGTTGCGACTGGTCACAAACAGTACCTACTTCAAATTCATTGTCGGTTTTGTATTCCCAGTCAATAGAAAAGATTTCGTACTCTTCCATATCTTTGATTTCCTCAACAGTTTTGCCAAGAAAATCAGGACAAGCTATTTCTTCACCCGAATTATTAGTGAAGAAAAGGGCTTTACCAAAAATGATACCTAAAATTGCGATAATAACAACTAATGTTGCAGCTACACCGGCAAGAATGGGTATCATAGCACTCTTAGTTTTTTGAGGATTTGTATCTAATTCTAATTCCTCATCGTCTACTGCGGATGCAGGTGTAGAGGAGATAAGGGAATTATCCACAAATTTTGTTGGTGAATCATCAACAAAATACGAATGTTCAAAAGTCAAAGATGGGTCCTTCTTAAAGGATTCAAGGTCACAAAGCATCTCAGAAGCAGACTGATATCTACGCTCAACCAGTTTCTGCATAGCATGCATTGTTATCTGTTCAAGACCTAAAGGAATTGAAGGGTTAATTTCTGAAGGCAACTGAGGGTCCCTTTGCAACTGCATTATAGCAACAGATACGGCACTATCTGCCTGGAAGGGCAACTGACCGGTAAGCATTTCGTAAAGCATAACGCCAACAGAATATATATCCGCTTTATCGTCCGCCTTTTCTCCCCTTGCTTGTTCAGGACTGATATAATGAACAGAACCGATTGCTTTATCGGTGATAGTTCTTTGTTCACTTCTTGCAAATCTTGCAATACCAAAATCGGTAACCTTAATAGTACCATCGGGCAAAACCATAATGTTTTGGGGCTTAACATCACGGTGAACAATGCCCTTATCGTGAGCATGTTGAAGACCTTTAAGAATTTGAACAGTGAAATAAAGAGCATCCTTCCAACGCAAACTGCCTTGTTTCTCAATATATTCTTTCAAGGTAATACCGTCGATGTACTCCATAACGATATACTGAATAAGGTCACCAAAACTAACATCATATACATTAACAATATTTGGGTGGGACAAAACCGCAATGGCTTTAGATTCATTTTTAAATCTGCGAATGAATTCTTCATTGGAAACAAATTCATCCTTCAAAATTTTAATTGCAACAATACGGTCTTCAACATTATCATAGGCCTTGTAAACAACAGCCATTCCGCCTACGCCGATGATTTCGTGAATTTCATAACGACCGTCAAGTCTTTTTCCTACAAATTTATCCATAAACACTAATCCTTTCTTTCAGATGAAACAAATAACAAAATATTATTCATCATCCATAGCGACCAAAACTGCGGTTATATTATCGCCGCCGCCATTTGAATTTGCTTTATCAACAAGAATTTCTGCTATATCTCGGGCTTTGTTGTTATTTATAGTATCAAAAATGATTTGTGGTTCAACAAAGTTGGATAAACCATCTGTACAGAATAATAAAAATTCGCCACTTTTAACTGTTTGCTCAAAAACATCGGGAATTACATTTTCCTCAGCGCCGAGAGCACGGGTTATCACATTCTTACGAGGATGTGCTTTAGCATCTTCAACGGAAAGTTTGCCGCTTTCAATTAGTGATTGAACAACAGAATGGTCTTTTGTAATTTGAGTGATACCATCGTTTATTAAATACGCTCTGCTATCACCAACATTACAAATCACGGCTTGGTCTTCTTTGATATGAGCGGCAACCAATGTGGTGCCCATACCGTTATACTCCTCATTCTTTTTGGCCATATCGAAAAGCTCTAAATTAGCAGAAGAAATCGCATTACAAAGAACTTTCTCGATATCTTGTGAATCCATTGTGGGTCTATAAGATTTTAAGATATAATCTGCAATAAGTTTTATGGCAGTTTCACTGGCAACATTGCCTGCGTTTGCGCCGCCCATACCGTCACAAACAAGAACAATAGCGCTGCTATCAGAAAGTTTAACCGTATAATAAGCATCCTGATTGCTTGTTCTCATTTTGCCGATATCTATTTTACTGTATATCTGCAATCTGACCACCCTCCTTTGCCTTTTTTCGAAGTTGACCGCAAGATGCGCTGATATCTGCGCCTAAAGTCCGTCTTACAGTCACCGTCATCCCCATAGCTTCGAGATAGGATTTGAAAAGCATAATATTTTTCCTATCAGGTTTTTCGAAACTATTTTCCTTGACCGGATTTGCGGGTATTAAATTTATATGACACATGATGCCCGATAATTTTTTTGCAAGTTCTATTGCATTTGCTTTAGAATCATTAACACCGGAAATGAGAGCATATTCAAAGGAAATCCTTCGTGTAGTTACCTTTTGGTATTCCCTACACGCCTTTAGCAGTGCATCAACATTCCATTTTTTGTTAACAGGCATCATGGTATTTCTTATATCATCATTAGGAGCGTGCAACGATACAGAGAGTGTTATAGGAAGATTCAATTCTTTTAATTTTTCAATTCCTTTAACCACACCTGATGTAGACAAGGAAATATGCCGAAGACCAATATTCATACCGTTTTCATCACTGACAAGTTTTAAGAAACGGGCAGAATTTTCAAAATTATCAAGTGGCTCGCCCATTCCCATCATAACAACATTAGAAATCCTAATATTGTTATCTCTTTGCGCTGTTGTAAGCTGTGAAATCATTTCGGAGGCAGTTAAACTACGGGTTAAACCAAAAAGTCCCGAGGCACAGAAATGACAACCCATTCTGCAACCAACCTGTGTGGAAATACACATTGAATATCCATGTTCATATTTCATCAAAACTGCCTCAATATACTCGCCATCAAAAAGCTCGTAAACATATTTAACAGTTCCATCTATTTTGGATACATAACGCTCTGCAATTTTCGTAGTAGCAAGGTAACACTTTTGTTTAAGTGTTGCACGAAGAGATTTTGAAACATTTGTCATTTCATCAAAATCTTCTATGCCTTGCTGTAGCCACTTAAAAATCTGCAACGCTCTGAATCTTGGTTCACCTAAATCATTAAGCAGTTCCTCAAGTTCAGCAACCGTCATTGATTTTATATCAATTTTTGAGGGTATAATATCACCTGCTTTGGCTAATTACTGCACAGTAAAAACCGTCAGTTTTATCTATATGAGGCATATATGTATGCTCATATTCCAAATTAAAATCCTTGTGACTTTCAAGAAAAGCTGAAACAATTTTTTCGTTTTCGCTTTTTCTTACTGTACAAGTTGTATAAAGAATTTTCCCGTTTTCCTTTAAATATGAAACTGCATTATTAAGAATTTTAAGCTGAATTTCCTGAAGGGCGGAAAAATCTTCACTGTCTTTATATTTAATTTCGGGTTTTCGGCGAATAACACCAAGTCCCGAACAAGGAACATCACAGATAATCGCGTCAAATTTACCTATTTGCGAATTAAACTCGGTTGCATCACCGCGTGCGGCCTTAATTATATCAAAACCAAGGCGTTTTGCGCTTTTCTCTATAAGCTCAACTCTTTTTTCGTATAAATCAAAAGAGAAAATTTCGCCTGAATTTCTCATAATTCCTGCAGCAGTAAAACTTTTACCACCTGGGGCGGAGCACAAATCCAAAACACGCATACCAGATTTTAAACCCAGCTTTTCAATACTTCTGCTTGATGCTAAATCTTGAATGTGGAAAAATCCTTGTCTGTAGCAGATACTTTCCTTAACATCAATACCGCCAAGAATTTTCAGTGAATTTTCATCGATTTTTTCTGATAAAATTTTCTCATCCTTGAGCTTAATAATAAGCTCATCAGCGGAAATCTTAACCTTATTCACTCTCAAAGTTACGGGCGGATTTAAAAGCGATTCTCTTAAAAGTTCCTCTGCGGTTTCCCCACCATAATCTTCAATAAAAGAATCTATTATCCACATAGGACAAGAATATCTTACGGAAAGTGCTTTTGAATCGTTACCCTTCGGTAATTCTGGTTTTTCACGCAAAAGGTTTCTTAAAACGCCGTTAACGAAGGAAGCATTGAACTGCTCTTTCGAAGATTTAACCAGCTTAACTGATTCGTTAACTGCGGCGCTTTCAGGAACTTTATCCATAAAATATATTTGATAAACCGCAATTCGCAATGCCTCAATAGTTATAGGAGTTATTTTTTTAAGCGGCTTCTTTATAAAAAGCGATAAGAGATAGTCTATGGTGATTTTTCTATCTAAAACCCCGTAAAAAAGAGCAGTAACAAAAGATTTTTCGTTAGTTTCAAGATTATTCTCAGAGAAAATCTTATTTAATGTTAAATTGGAATATGCCTTATTACTGCTGACTTCCATCAGAGCTTTTACGGCTATTTTTCTTGTATTAACCATAAATTTCCTCAATTAACCTTTGTGCCAAGGGGTATTTTTGTTCCGCAAAGCATTTGAGAAGCTAGCATAACCTTACTTCCTTCGGGCTGAACGGTGATAAGTTCAAGTGCGGAATTATCACCGCAAGCAATAACAAGTTTTCCGTTATTATCAATAACCGTTCCTGCCTCACCGCTACCTTTAACAACTTTTGCAGAGATAACCTTTACCCTTTTGTCTTCAAAGAAACAAAAAGCACAGGGCCAAGAATAATAACCTCTTATGGCACATTTGAGTTCATTTGCAGATTTTGAAAAATCAAGGTGCGCCATTTCTTTTTTGATTATGGGAGCATAGGTGGCCTCTGCCTCGTTTTGCTTAATGGGAGTCGCAGTGCCGTTTTCTATCTTTTCGAGGGTGCTGAGCATTAAATCGGCTGAAATTACCGAAAGGCGCTCAAAAAGCTCCTCGGCGGTTTCTTCTTCTCCAATTTCGGTTACAGCAGTATCTAAAATATCACCCGTATCAATTCCCTTATCCATAATCTGAATTGTAACACCTGTTTGCTTTTCACCGCAAACTATGCACCACTGAATTGGAGACGCGCCTCTATACTTTGGTAAAAGTGAGGCGTGACCGTTTATGCAACCAAACTTTGGGAAATTTAATATTTCTTCTGGAAGAATTTTTCCGTAAGCCACAACCACAATTGCATCAGGGTTAATTTCCTTAATTATTTCAAGCGCCTTACCGTCACGAAGGGTTACGGGCTGATAAACGGGAATTCCATTTTGGGTGGCAAACTGTTTTACAGGCGGTGGAGTTAATATTTGTTTTCTACCAACAGGTTTATCGGGTTGAGCAAAAACGGCAACAACCTGATGAGAGCTATTATATAACGCTTCAAGGGTTTTTACCGAATAATCGGGCGTACCCATAAAAAGTATTCGCATGTGATTTCTCCTATTATCTGTCGATATAAAGAACGCCATCTAAATGGTCAATTTCGTGACAAAGAGCGCGGGCAAAAAGCTCTTCGCCCGTAACAACAATATTTTCACCATAGCGATTTTGTGCTCTTACTGTAACTTTATTTGGTCTTGTAACGGTTTTTGATTTGCCGGGGAGTGAAAGGCAACCTTCCTCACCGCACTGCTCGCCGCTCGTTTCCATGATAACGGGGTTTATAAGTTCGACAATTCCCTCACCCACATCTATAACGCAAACTCTTCTTAAAATACCTATCTGTGGCGCGGCAAGGCCAACACCTTCCGCTTTATACATAGTTTCCGCCATATCATCAAGCATTTGATGAAGGCGTTCATCAAAATTAAGTTGTGTACGGCAGACCTTACGAAGTACGGGGTCGCCATATTCAACGATATTACGAATTGCCATTTTATCTCCTTAGCTTTACATAATCGATTCAGGATTAATATCCACTGCAAAAACTGCATCCTGCTTTAGTTTTATATCAGTAGCAGTGTTTAACATCTCACGAAACCGCAAGTTGTTTTTGCACTTAATTAGCATTCTGAATCTGTATTTATTGTTGACCTTTGGCACAGCGGCAGGCGTTGGACCAAGGATAATTAGTTTAGTATCTTTAAAGTCACCATCTACCAAGTTCTTGATATTTGCAAGAATTTCATTAATAGTTGACTCTGCAATTTCCCTATTTGCCGATGATACGCTTAACTGACATATATCGCAAAACGGCGGAAAAATCATTAGCTTGCGGGTAAGAATTTCGGTATTATAAAAGGATTCATAATCCTGATTCCTGGCAAGTTCAATTATATTATTGGTGGGGTCATTAGTCTGAATAATTGCCTTAGAAGTGCCGCCAGACCTGCCCGCCCGACCTACCACTTGCGTAAGCAGAGAGAAAGTTCTTTCAAAACCGCGGTAATCATCGCTATAAAGGGCTTGGTCTGCGCCAATGACACCCACAAGTGAAACCTTTGGAAAATCAAGACCTTTGGCAACCATCTGAGTACCAAGCAGAATATCATATACACCGTTTGCAAAAGCAGATAGGTGATTTTGATAGGAGTCGCGGGCCATGGTACTGTCGGCATCAAGGCGTAATATACGGGCCTTTGGAAAAAGCAAATTCAATTCTTCTTCTACCTTTTGAGTACCCGCGCCCGAAAACCTCATAGTTTCACAGTCACATTCTGGGCATTTCTTATTAACGGTCTCAGAATATCCGCAATAATGGCACATAAGCCGTCCGTTAGCGGAATGATATGTTAATGAAACACTGCAATTAGGACAGGTTGAAACATACCCACAAGCAGGACAAGAAACATAGGTGTTATGACCTCTGCGATTCAAAAGCAGGATAATTTGATTATTTTCTTGTAGTTCTCTTTCTATGGAATCAGCAAGTTCACGGCTTATTGAAGAACGGTTACCGTCCTGCGCCTCTTTACGCATATCAACCACCGAAACCTCAGGTAATACCGCCGCGCCGAATCGGTTTTTGAGCGTATATAAACCGTATATGCCAGTGAGCGCGGCGCTATAGGTTTCCATAGAAGGAGTAGCACTCGCAAGACAAAGTAGCGCATTATGATACTTAGCTCTGAATCTTGCCAAATCTCTGGCGTGGAAACGGGGAGATTTTTCTGATTTATAGGTATGCTCCTGTTCCTCATCAATAATGATAAGTCCTAAATCGTTGAAGGGGGCAAAAACCGCACTTCTCGTACCTATGGCAATGAGCGCTCTTCCCTGCTTAATTCTTTTATACTCATCCATTCGTTTACCGAGGGACATCGCGCTATGAAATACCGCAATTTTATCACCATAACGCTGGCTGAATATCTCAATCATTTGAGGAGTTAAGGCAATTTCAGGCACCATAATGATAACGCCTTTATTGTTATCAACAGCATCGTCAACAAGTTTTAAAAAAACTTGAGTTTTTCCACTGCCTGTCACACCATATAATAGCGAGGTGTGTGCTTCGCCCGAAAACATTTCGGCTTTAAGTCCTAAGTAGGCAATATTCTGCTCATCAGTAAGTATAATCGATGTTCGATTTTCGACCCTACCAAGTTTATACGGTGTGCGAAATTCTTCCTTGTCAAAAATTTCAAGGATACCTTTTTTGGCAAGCGCATTAATAACAGATAATGTGACGCCTGTAAAATACTGAATTTCCTTTATACTGACACTTCCCGACATAGCGACAAGTTCTGCGATTTCTCTTTGTCTATCAGTTAATTTAACAACCGATAAATCAACATCATCACAAAGCTTTAAATATTTTCGGGTAGCATCACCAAGGCGTCTCACCAAAGTGTTATTAAGAAGAACCGCTTCCTTTTCGTTAAGGGAAGAAATTATATCTTTAAAATTGGCAAAATTTTTCTCTAGCTTTTGCGCATCACATTCTCCGCAAGCGGCGATATAATCATAAACTGCTCTTTCATCCTCAGATAAAAGTGAACAGGATACAAAATTTTTATTTGCAGAATAAACTGCGGAGAATTTATATCCGAAACCCGCGGGTAACATTGCTTTTACGGCATCATAATATGTGCAGAAGGTCTGTTCCTTCATCCAAAGGCACATCTTGAGCATTTCATCGTTAAGCACGGGCTCATCATCAATAAGCTCGGTAATTGATTTAAGATTTTGGGGAACTTCTTCCTTAGCCTCAACCTTAATAATCATACCTTGCTTCAGAATATTTCCTCTGCCAAAGGGCACCGTTACCCTTGAACCTTCGACCGCTCGTCCTATTAAATTTTCAGGTACTAAATAGCTATACTTTTTATCAAAAGCGCCAATAGCATCAGCGAGAACGATTTCGGCAGTAAAAGGCAAGATAACCGCTCCATTTCTTAAAGATTAATGAATTAAAGTCCTTTTTCGTTTGCTAGTTTGCTTATAGCAATACTAACGGGTTTTTCAATAAGAATTTCACCGTTATCTTCAGCCTCTTTTGAAACCTCGCGAGCACAATATGCGATATCGGTTACAAGACGATAACGGTTTTCATAATTTTCAATAAGTTTTCCAATATTGGGGTTTAACATAATAACATTTCCTTTCAAAAACAAAAGTTTATTTTCCAAGAACCTGATTAATTAGGTGCTCATTATTTTTTTCGGTTAGTTTAGCGCAGTAGATAACGGATAATATATCATCGACTGCCTCTTGTAAATCGTCATTAACAACGATATAATCGAATTCCTTAGCGCGTTCAATTTCGCCGAGTGCCTCATTAATGCGCTTTTCAACGATTTCGGGGGATTCAGTTCCTCTGCCACTTAGGCGCCTTTTCAATTCTTCAAGGGAAGGCGGCATAATGAAAATACTTGTCATGTCAGGCATCTTTTTTCTGATTTCTTCCGCGCCGTTAACATCAACCTCTATAAGTACATCAATTCCCTTTTCGAGATTTTCAATAACTGGCGCTTTTGGGGTGCCATAGTAATTCCCAACAAATACGTTATGCTCTAAAAGCTCATCATTTGCCAAAAGCTCTTCAAATCTTTCACGGGAAATAAAGTTATATTTCACACCTTCAACTTCACCTTGTCGCATAGGTCTTGTAATAGATGAAATTGAAAAATATAAATCCTTTTTTACTTTAAGAACCTCGGCCATAACCGTATCTTTACCTGAGCCTGAAGGACCTGCAATTATAAATAGATTACCCTTGTTCATTTTCTGCCTCCTCATCATCAAGCACATTTTCATCTGCTATCATACGGTTTGCCACGGTTTCTGACTGAAGATATGTGAGAATAATATGGTCGCTATCCATAATTACAACTGCTCTTGTTCTTCTACCGTGAGTGGCATCAATAAGAGTGCCTCTTTCCTTGGCGTCCTGAATAATACGCTTTATAGGCGCAGATTCGGGGCTTACGATGGCAACCATTCGGTTGGCGGAAACCATGTTACCAAATCCAATGTTTACAAGTTTCATACTAAACCTCCCGAATCTTATTCAATATTTTGTATCTGCTCTCTGATTTTTTCAATTTCAGATTTAATATCAACAACCTTTTTAGTGATTGCAATATCCTGCGCTTTAGAGCCGATGGTGTTTGTTTCTCTATTCATTTCTTGAACGATAAAGTCAAGCTTTCTGCCGATTGCCCCTCCCGTTTCAAAAAGCGAACAAAGCTCACCAATATGACTACGAAGGCGCACGGTTTCTTCGGCAACCGCAACCTTATCGGCAAATATGGCAGTTTCGGTTAATAGGCGTTGCTCGTCAATATGAACATCCCCTATAAGTTCCTTGATTTTAACCTCAATTCGCTCACGGTATTCCTTTACCGTTTCAGGAGAGCGCTCTTCAATAAATGCAACTTGGTCTAATATATACTCAGCACGGCTCTTAACATCATTTACAAGTCGTTCACCTTCATCAGCGCGCATCTTGATAAAATTATCAATAGCAACCTTGGCGGTTTCAATTACGGCAACCGTGAGAGCTTCTTCATCAACATCGTGTTTCTTAAGAGAGAAAATTTCACTGTTGCCGATAACTGATGATGCTTTTATATCATCTTTAAGGCGATATGTTTTTGCAAGATTGTGGAGAGCAGAAATATAAGCGTCCGCATAACTTTTGTTTATTTCAAGTTCAATAGCGTCGGCATTTTTATCGTCAATTGTTACCGAAACCTCAACCTTACCTCTTGAAATGTTTTGTTGACAAAGGCCTTTTAACTTCTCCTCAAGGAAAGCATAGGCTCTTGGAACTCTAGAATAAAATTCGAAATATCTGTGATTTACCGATTTAATTTCAACGGTTATATCAAAACCATCGGTATTTTTTTTGGCTCTGCCAAAACCCGTCATACTCGTAACCGTAACAACACACCCTCTGACGCGCAAAATACGCCATAATATATTTAATTTATTTTACCAAAAACTGCCCAATTTGTCAACTTTATATTATATATAAATATTTATTGATAAATAGCGTGCCATGTGTTAATATTATGTTATCGTTAACTATGGGTGGGATTCATATTAAAATCAAAAAATATTTAAATAAAAATCATGACTCACTTCAAGGAAAAACCATACTAATTTCAGGTTGTACAGGCGGCATCGGAAAATGCCTATGCAAATATGTTTTAGCCCTCGGCGGTAACCTTATTATGCTTGACAGAAACAAGGAAAAATCGTTAAATTTCAAAAATGAACTTTTATCGCTCTACCCCACCGCCGTTATTAAAAATTTCACCGCAGATATGTCTGATATAATTTCAGTAAAAACTGCTTGTGACCGTCTTAAAAATGAAAAAATCAACTACATAATTCACAATGCGGGCGCCTATAAAATACCAAGAAAAATATGCGATAACGGGTATAATAATGTGTTTAATATTAACTTTATTTCTCCCTATTATATAACCCGAAATTTGTTAACGAATATTGATGGTGTTGTGCTTGTGAGCAGTATCGCCAACTACTATTCAAAAGCCGATTTTAATGATATAGATTTTAAAAACAAAACCGCATCGAGTTTAATTTACGGCAACTCAAAAAGGTACTCTATGTACGCTCATTTTGAACTCTTTAAAGATTATCCTGAAAAACACCTTGCAATAGCTCACCCAGGTATTACTTTAACTGGGATTACTGACCATTACCCAAAATGGCTTTTTCCGATAATGAAGCCAATTAGCATTAGCTACTAATACACCTATTGCTCCAAGTCCGATTACTCCAAGTTTCTTTCCCATAATCTCTTTACCAGCGAACTTAGACTTAGCTTTTTCCATAGTCTTGCTAATATTAGCATCTTCCTTGTTCTCTTTTACCCAGTTCATACCACCAGCGATATCACGTGATGCAAGCATTAAACCAGCGACAACAAGTTCTTTAACTCCATTCGCATTTGCACCAGGTGTATTAAATACTACGATACCCTGTTCAGCACATTTATCGAGTGGAATGTTGTTAACACCAGCACCAGCACGAGCAATTGCTACCACTTTATCACCAAGTTCCATATCATGTACAAGTCGGAGGCCAAGC
>JAZRNX010000028.1:0-13130 GCA_045648365.1 Acutalibacteraceae bacterium | reverse complement strand
ACTCAACGTGAGCGGTATTAATTGTAATACCACGCTCTCTCTCTTCGGGGGCCTTATCGATGTTTGCATAATCCTCAAAAGAAGCCTGACCCTTAAGGGAGAGGTACTTAGTGATTGCTGCTGTAAGAGTGGTATTACCATGGTCAACGTGACCAATGGTACCAATGTTTACGTGGGGCTTATTGCGTTCAAATTTTGCCTTTGCCATTGTAATTTCCTCCTTAGAAATTAAGTTTATATTAGGATATTTATAGTTTATCAAATTTTGCTCAAAATTTCAAGCATTATTTGATTATTTATGCCTATAAGCATTAGTCGTTTTTAGCGCGGTTAGAAATAATCTTTTCAGCAATGCTCTTGGGAACTTCTTTGTAACCGTCGGGTTCCATTACATACTGACCACGGCCCTGTGTTTTAGAGCGAAGGTCGGTAGCGTAACCAAACATGTCACCAAGAGGAACTCTAGCATTAATCTGCTTAATACCGCCAGAACGGTCCTCAAAGCCCTGGATTTCACCACGGCGTGAGTTAAGGTCGCCGATAACATCACCCATATATTCTTCGGGAACTATTACGGTAACCTTCATAATGGGCTCTAAGAGTACGGGGTTTGCCTTACGGCAGGCCTCTTTGAAGGCCATAGAACCGGCAATCTTAAATGCCATTTCAGAAGAGTCAACCTCGTGATAAGAACCGTCATAAAGAGTAACCTTAACATCAACTACGGGGTAACCTGCAAGTACACCTGCGTGTAACGAGCCCTGGATACCTGAATCAACTGCGGGGATATACTCCTTAGGAATGGAGCCGCCTGTTACGGAGTTAATGAATTCATAACCCTTACCTGTTTCGTTGGGTTCAAGAATAATCTTAACATGACCGTACTGACCGGAACTACCGGACTGACGCTTATATTTAGTTTCATGGTCAACCTTTGACTGAATACTTTCCTTATATGCAACCTGAGGAGCACCAACGTTAGCCTCTACCTTGAATTCACGAAGGAGACGGTCAACGATGATTTCGAGGTGTAACTCACCCATACCGGCGATAATGGTCTGTCCGGTTTCCTCATCTGTATATGCACGGAAAGTGGGGTCTTCTTCAGCGAGCTTAGCAAGAGAGAGACCCATCTTTTCCTGACCAGCTTTGGTTTTGGGCTCGATGGCTACTCTGATAACGGGCTCGGGGAAGTTCATAGATTCGAGAACAACGGGATGCTTTTCATCGCAAAGAGTATCACCTGTGGTGGTATTCTTAAGACCAACCGCAGCTGCGATATCACCAGCATAGCAGGTTTCGATATCTTCTCTGTGGTTAGCGTGCATCTGAAGAATTCTTCCCATTCTCTCGCGATTCTGCTTAACTGAGTTATATACGCCTGAACCGGAATCAACGGAACCGGAATATACACGGAAGAAGCAGATTTTACCAACGAAGGGGTCGGTAGCAATCTTGAATGCAAGAGCTGCAAAAGGTTCATCGTCAGATGAATGTCTGATTTCTTCCTCATCGGTATCGGGGTTTACACCCTTGATGCCTTCAATATCGGTAGGAGCAGGCATAAAGTCAACAATTGCATCCAAAAGGGGCTGAACACCCTTGTTTCTATAAGAAGTACCGCAGCAGATGGGTACCATTTCATTGGCAATGGTAGCCTTGCGGATAATCTTCTTCATTTCTTCAACAGAGGGCTCTTCGCCTTCGAAATATTTTTCCATAAGCTCTTCGTCCTGTTCAACGATGGACTCAATAAGAGCGGTACGGTATTTCTCAGCAAGTTCCTTCATATCATCGGGAATGGGTTCTTTTCTAACATCTTTACCGAGGTCATCATAGTAAACTTCAGCTTCGTTGTTGATAAGGTCAACAATTCCCTTAAAAGTATCCTCGCATCCGATAGGAAGCTGGATAGGCACTGCATTGCAGTTAAATCTTTCTTTAATCATGTCAAGAACATGATAGAAATCGGCACCCATAATGTCCATTTTATTAACATAAATCATTCTGGGAACACGATATTCGACAGCCTGACGCCAAACGGTTTCAGACTGGGGCTCAACACCGCCCTTTGCGCACAAAACGGTTACAGAACCGTCGAGTACACGGAGTGAACGCTGAACTTCAACGGTGAAGTCAACGTGTCCGGGAGTGTCGATAATATTGATACGATGGTCCTTCCAAAAACATGTGGTAGCAGCAGAAGTAATTGTAATACCTCTCTCCTGCTCTTGCTCCATCCAGTCCATGGTGGCGCCGCCATCGTGAGTTTCACCCATCTTACGGTTAATACCGGTGTAGAAAAGGATACGCTCAGTAGTGGTGGTTTTACCGGCGTCAATGTGGGCCATAATACCAATATTTCTTGTCATATCAAGAGATACCTTTCTTGGCATATAATCCTCCTTGTCCGCTTTCTGCGGATAACAAAAAAATCAGTATACTAGCCAAAGCATTTAAACTTGAATCAGATTTTGAAACACTGATTTTCCGCTGTGGCTTTGTTACAATACTCGCAAATCCACTAGGATTTGCTCCGTTTTTGCCTTGCACATCACAAAATCCGTTATTTACAAAATTCTGCGACCTTAAAGGTGCAGTTTTTGGCGTGGATTTTGGTGAAGCAAAGCACATAAGGCCGTCGCCTATGTGTGACAATGAGCCGAAAGCCGCCCAAAAACCACCCTTTAAGGCTGGTTTAAGTTCAAATGCTTTGGCTAAATTCTCAGAATTACCATCTGTAGTGAGCGAATGCTTTGTTAGCTTCTGCAGTTCTGTGCATTTCTTCACGCTTCTTAACAGCATTACCCATACCGTTAGTAGCATCAAGAATTTCAGCTGCAAGACGCTCTTTCATTGTGCGCTCGGAACGAGCACGGCTGAATGTAGTCAGCCAACGCAGAGCTAAGGTCTGCTTTCTTTCAGGACGAACCTCGAAAGGTACCTGATAAGTGGCGCCGCCCTTACGAACAGCCTTACACTCTAACTGCGGCATAACATTTTCCATCGCAGTATCAAACACCTCAAGGGGATCCTTTCCGGTTTTCTCGGTGATGATATCAAATGCGCCGTAAACAATCTTCTGGGCAACACCCTTCTTACCGTCAAGCATAATGTTGTTGATAAGACGAGTTACCTTTTTAGAATTGTAAATAGGATCCGGCAATACATCACGTTTAGCAATAAAGCCTCTTCTTGGCACTTTGCTTCCCTCCTTCATAATAATGATATCATAGGTACTCGAGCGACAAAAGTCTCGTGGGCACCAAGCAAGGCGAATATAATTTATATATAAGCCGCTGCTTGTTCTCACCAGAGATTTCGTCATCTACTTAAAAATTACTTCGCACCTGCTTTTGGACGTTTTGCGCCGTATTTGGAACGGCTCTGCATTCTGTTAGCAACACCCTGAGTATCAAGTGTTCCTCTTACGATGTGGTAACGCACACCGGGAAGGTCCTTAACACGTCCGCCACGAATAAGAACAACTGAGTGCTCCTGCAAATTGTGTCCGATTCCGGGAATATAAGCAGAAACTTCGATTCCGTTGGAAAGACGAACTCTGGCAATTTTACGAAGAGCAGAGTTAGGTTTCTTAGGTGTAGATGTTTTAACTGCAGTACATACGCCACGCTTCTGGGGAGAATCGTTATCGGTGGGCTTGCGCTTCATAGAGTTATAACCCTTTAAAAGAGCGGGAGCCTTAGCCTTCTTTTCGATTGTCTCACGACCGCTGCGAACTAACTGGTTAAAGGTAGGCACTATTACATTACTCCTTTCTTTAATATTTTAGTAGTGCAAAATTGCGCACAATTCCGCATACTACTGTATGATAACATTAAAGCCCCGATTTGTCAATGTTTTTTTAACAAATCGGGGTTGTTTTTTTGAAACTTAAATTAGGCTTAATAAATTAGTACATTCCACCCTGTGCGGCAGCGGCAGCTGCGGCTGCATTAGCGGCGGCTGCATCTTCAGGTTTATCTGCTACTAAACTTTCTGTGGTAAGCACCATTGAAGCCACACTTGCGGCATTTAAAAGTGCAGAACGGGTAACTTTGGTTGGGTCAACTATACCTGCTTCAATCATATCGGTATAGGTTTCGGTGTAGGCATCAAATCCATAGTTCACCTTGCCGCTTGCCACTATCTTATCAACAATAACAGAGCCCTCAATACCTGCATTGAAAGCAATCTGTCGAATGGGCGCTTCAAGAGATTTAAGAACTATCTTAACACCTGTCTTTTCATCGCCTTCACACTTTTCTGCAGCGGCAGCAACTGCGGGTATAGCGTTAAGAAGGGCTACGCCTCCTCCAGCCACTATTCCCTCTTCTACAGCTGCTTTAGTAGCAGAAAGAGCATCTTCAACACGAAGTTTCTTTTCCTTCATTTCGATTTCGGTAGCAGCGCCAACCTTGATAACTGCAACACCGCCTGAAAGTTTAGCAAGGCGCTCTTGTAATTTTTCGCGGTCGAACTCAGAGGTTGTATCAACAATTTGATTTTTAATCTGGTTAATGCGGTCCTTAATTTCTTCCGCATTACCCGCACCGTCGACAATAACAGTATTTTCCTTAGTAACCTTAACCTGACGGGCGCTACCCATTTGTGAAAGGTCGGCATCCTTAAGTTCAAGACCTAATTCTTCGGAAATCACCTGACCGCCTGTAAGGATAGCGATATCACGAAGCATTTCTTTTCTTCTATCGCCGAAACCTGGGGCTTTAACTGCTACGCAAGTAAATGTACCGCGGAGTTTATTAACGATAAGGGTTGAAAGGGCTTCGCCCTCAATATCCTCTGCAACAATAACAAGTTTTTTTCCGGCCTGAACGATTTGTTCAAGAAGGGGTAGAATTTCCTGAATATTAGTAATCTTCTTATCGGTTATAAGAAGTAAAGCATCATCGATAACTGCTTCCATCTTATCGGAATCGGTTACCATATAGGGAGTGATGTATCCGCGGTCAAACTGCATACCTTCAACAACCTCGGTATAGGTTTCGGCTGTTTTAGACTCCTCTACCGTAATAACACCATCTGCAGATACCTTATCCATTGCCTCGGCAATAAGTTTACCTATAACTTCATCACCGGAGGAAACGGTGGCAACTCTTGCAATATCCTCACTGCAAGAAACCTTTTTAGAATTTTCAATTATGGTAGCAACTGCAGTATCAACTGCGGTCTTAATACCCTTCTTAACAACCATAGGATTAGCGCCGGCAGCAACATTCTTCATACCCTCAGCAATAAGCGCCTGAGCGAGAACGGTAGCGGTAGTGGTACCGTCACCTGCAGCATCATTGGTTTTAACAGAAACCTCTTTTACAAGTTGAGCGCCCATATTTTCAAAGGGGTCGTCAAGTTCAATTTCCTTTGCTATTGTAACGCCATCGTTAGTAATAAGAGGGGCGCCGTATTTCTTATCTAAAACAACATTTCTTCCCTTAGGGCCAAGGGTTACTTTAACTGCATTGGCGAGTTTATCAACGCCCGTCTGCAAGGATTTACGAGCGTCCTCACCAAAAATAATATTTTTTGCCATTATAAACTACTCCCTTCTATTATTCAACAACAGCAAGAATATCGGCAATATGAAGAATTGTATATTCTTCATCGTCAAGTTTAATTTCGGTGCCTGAATATTTAGCGGCGATAACCTTATCCCCTACCTTAACATTCATGGCGATTTCTTTACCGTCAACCATGCCGCCTGGCCCTACCGCAACTACTTCTGCAATCTGGGGCTTTTCCTTAGATGCAGAGGTAAGTACTATACCGCTTTTTGTGGTTTCTTCGGACTTGGTTGCTTTAACAACAACATTATCGGCCAAAGGTTTAATAATCATATTATTTCCTCCAATTATCAAAAGAATTATACATTTACTAATTATATCCAAAAAATATTAAAAGTCAACAAACTGAATTTTAAACTTTTATTAACATTTTAGTGAAAATTTCTTTTGGTAGATTAAATTTAATTCCCTTTTTAATTATTTCAAAATGCATTTTAGCAGATTCTATTATCTCGCCGTCAAGATTAACGGGTATAGGTTTAGAGGCACTAAAATCCATACTACTACAATTTTTAAGCTGACAACAATCAAGAATTTTATGTTTACCTTTTTTATAAAGGTTTATAAACTTAAGTATTTTTGTTTTTGGTATGTTATCGACAAGGGTAAAATCAAGTTTAGAATCAAATGGTACAGCATCGGGGGCTCCCATATATCCGCCGCCATAGTATGGACCATTGGCAACAACAGCAAAAAGGCAGTTCTTTTTCTGCGGTTTCTCACCGTCAACCGAAATATTAGCGGTAATACCCAGCTTACCTAAAAAAGTTTTTACAATTGCCAAGGTATATGCAAATGAGCCCGAAACAAGCGGCCATTTTTTGAAGATGGACATATCCCTTGCTACTACAGCATCCATACCAACTGAGCAACCGTTAAGGCAGTAGTAATCCCCCGCCTTAATAATATCCATTTCTATACTTCCGCCGTTTATCTGAGAATCTATTTTTAAAAAGGATTTGGAATCGCCGAAAAATTTAAGAAAATCGTTAGCAGAGCCGCAAGGTAGTACACCTAGTGTAACATTATCATATCCTACAACTCCGTTTAAAATTTCAAAAACCGTACCTTCTCCGCCACAAGCAAACATAGTAATGGTGTCACCAGTTTTTGCCTCGCTTTCTGCAAGTTCTTTAGCGTGGCCTTTATACTCGGTTACGATTATTTTATAGTCTCCGCCATTTTCATTAAAATAGTTTTTAACCGACTCGGCAATTAATTCCTTCCCTTTGCCCTTTCCTGCAACGGGATTAATAAAAAACAGATATCTCATTCACATTCCTCATTTGTTTTTAAAATACATAAACAACTGACACTTTATCATTCCGTTATAAAGTTTTCTGCGCTTATCTGCCTCGCTACCGTAAAGTTTTTCAAACTCATCGTGGGGACTGATAATGAAATACTTTTTGCCTTGTTCCTTAACGAAGCGTTCACCCATTATTTTATAAAGGCTTTCTGCCTCTTTGATATCTAAAAGACGCTCACCGTAAGGTGGGTTTGTTATAAGCAAACTTCTATCGTGGGATATGGAAAAATCTCTAACATCGCCTATGGCTGCCTTCACATATTTTTCCACGCCCGCTTTTTTAGCATTTGCAAGGGTAAGCTCAACACAATCGGGATTTATATCAAAACCGATACCTTCAAAATCGATATTGTGAAGGATATTATCCTGAGCCCTCATTCTCTCCTGCTGCCAAGCGGTTTTAGGGATTGAAGCAAATCTTTCCGCCGCAAAGTATCTGCGAAGACCGGGGGCAGTTTTAGTGGCCATCAAGGCGGCCTCAATTAAAATGGTACCGCTTCCGCAGAAGGGGTCATAAAGTTTTGTATCAGGATATATTCTCGCAAGGTCACACATGGCGGCTGCCAAGGTTTCTTTTAAGGGCGCATCGTTGGAATTTCTTCTGTATCCTCTTTTATGAAGACCGTCACCCGATGTATCTATCATCATGGTAACTAAATCTTTTCTTATAGAAAATCTTACCTTATATTCAGGGCCCGTTTCGTTAAACCAGGTAATACCGTATTTTTCACCAAGTCTTGAAACAATGGCTTTTTTAATAATTGACTGACAATCAGGTATACTGTGAAGCGCTGATTCGTTACTCCATCCTTTTACGGGGAAGGCATCGTCACGGCCTATAAAATTCTCCCAAGGAATTGCTTTAACATTATCAAAAAGTTCTGTAAAGCTAGTGGCAGTAAACTGCCCCATATTTATTAGAATTCTTTCGGCAAAACGGGAATTTATATTGGCTCTTGCAAGCATATTAAAATCACCCGACAAAAGAACTCTGCCATTTTCAACCGTAACGTCGGTAAAGCCCATTCTTTTAAATTCATCCGCGGCAACACTTTCAATTCCGAAGATACATGGCGCTACTAAATTTATTCTTTCACTCATTTTATCACCGTAGATTTATGTCTGGTAACGTGACAACCTATATTTACCGCCACGGGCAAACCTGCTATGTGCGTGGGCGCCGTTTCAATATTTACCGCCAATGCGGTGGTATCACCGCCAAAGCCCTGAGGACCTATATCAAGGTCATTTACCAAACTCAATATTTCTTCTTCAAGTTCTTTATAATAAGGGTCGGAATTTCCTTCCGATATATTTCTTAAAAGCGCCTTTTTGGAAAGATAAGCGCACTGTTCAAAATCTCCGCCAATACCTACTCCTATAATCATCGGTGGGCAGGGGTTATCCCCTGCTTTTTTCACCAGCTCAACAACGGCATCTATAACGCCCTGCCTATCATCAAAGGGAGTAAGCATTTTTATTCCGCTCATATTTTCGCTACCAAAACCTTTAGGGGCAACCGTTATCCTAACCTCATCACCCGAAACAATTTTAGTATGGATTACAGCGGGGGTATTATCGTTTGTGTTTTCCCTTCTTAGTGGGTCGCTGACTACCGATTTTCTGAGAAGTCCCTCTGTATACCCATTGGCAACACCTTGGTTAACAGCTTCATAAACATCACCACCAACAATGTGAACATCCTGACCTATTTCGAGAAAAACGACCGCCATACCCGTATCCTGACATATAGGAAGATTGAATTCTTTTGATGCTTCTAGATTACTCTCCAAATCACCGAGGACAGATTTTGCCAGAGAATTACACTCTTTGCATTTTGCATTGCAAATCCCTTCTTTTATATCCTCCGGTAATTCCTTGTTTGCTTCTATACACAACTGTGCTACTGCGTTTTCTATTAAAGCAACATTAATTTCCTTCATATTATCCCTTCACTAAAAAAACAGGACAGTCTCACAAAGAAAATGTAAAACCGCCCTTTATTTTATCTTACATTAGCGCCACGCTTGGAACGGCGTGTTTCCGGATTTTTGCGTTTCAAATCAGAGAACTTTTCATCACTTGTCTGTTTAAAACGGTTCATCATATCCTCAAAATCTTCTGGTTCGCTTCTTTTGGCAGTCCAAGTATAAGAACTATCGATTACCTGAGGTTGACGGGGCCGCCTTTCGCGAGGTTTACCGTCATTTTCCTTTTTTTCGGGCTCCAACGCCTTTTTAATGCTGAGGGCAATCTTACCGTCCTCACCGATAGAAAGAACCTTTACCTTAACCTCATCACCCATTTTTACATGTTCCTTGATATCGTTAACAAAGGAACGGGCGACCTCCGAAATATGTACCATACCCGAAGTATTATCGCCTAAATCAACGAAAACTCCGAAATTAGTGATGCCAGTGATTTTGCCTTGATAGATTTCCCCAATTTTCAACTCCATAAAAATGCAAGTGCCCCCTGTTATTTGCCAGAAATATCAATATATATAACTTCATCGGAGTAAACATATCCAAGACGTTCTCTTGCCGCTTTTTCGATTATATCGGCCTGCGACCCGTTTTGGAGAAGTTCACTAAGTTCAGAAATCTCGGCTTGCTTTTTATTATAGGTTTCTTCAAGCTGAGCCAGAGTATTACGGCTTTCGTTAAGGGTGCTATAGAGGGATAAAACATTAAAAATCATATATCCCGCCACGCCTATGACGAGCAAACGCAAAAGCACGCTTTTACGCTTTTTCTGTTTCGTTGCCATAATTCTCATCTCCGTTCCGTGAAGCTTTTATATTTCTTTTAGTATATAACAGTTTATACCTATTTTTCAAGAGTTTTTTTGACATTTTAGCCCATCTTTTACCTATTTTAATAAATTTTAACAAAAGTTCAGATAAAAGGTAGGCGGTTTTATCCCAAAACCGATAAAACCATACATAAATAAACCTATATGTTTTTAATATTGTTCTGAACAAAAATGTTAAAACAATAATCAGAAATCCGGAAAACAATGACCTAAAAACCACAAATCCCAATAATGCCGCAATTAAAACATATCCTCTTGGTTCCCCGTTTGTTCTCCCGAGCAAAAATAAAAATGTCACAAATGCAGATACCACCCAAAAAAATATATCACAAATAAAAGTAGCCGCAAATGAATTAAACCCAATTTTTCTTATACCCCTAAAAACATCATAAAAAGCGCATATTAAAAATCCCAATACTATCGAAAGCAAAAATGTAATAATTTGATTATTAACACTGATTTCCCACATAAGCTATCTGAAAAGACGGGATAAAAATCCACCTTCTGATTTCACATCGGACATATAAACTACCGCGTGTACTTTGCCCGAAGCCATAAGGTCGCCCGTTACAGTATTAAAACTCTCAATATGCATACCTTCGCCTTTGACGGTTATTTTACCCATAACAGAATCAAGAAGCAGTGTTTCTTCATCAAAGGACAGCACATCCTTTACCCCTGAAATTTCAAGGCGTTTTCTGCTTTCAACAATGATATTTTGAGAAGAATAGTTTTCCTCCAAGATAAACACCCCATAAATATATTTAGAATAAAAGGGCAAAAAACTATCTACCCTATCTAAATATATTTACGGGGTGCAAATCTTATTCTACTATTTTATAAAGAGAAACGGCGTCATCCTTGCGGATAACTTCACTTAAATCGGTAACCTCTATTTTAACATCTCTTGTACCGAAAGAAATATTTATAACATCTCCAACCTTAACATCATACGACGCTCTGGCGATTTTACCGTTAACCTCTACTCTGCCCGCATCACAGGCTTCATTTGCTATAGTGCGACGCTTAATAATACGCGACACTTTTAAATATTTATCCAGTCTCATATAAACCTCACAATATTAAAAAAATAGACGAGCAATACCGCCCGTCTATAATTTTAAGTAGCGCAAAAATTATTTTGCAACAGCATCCTTAAGTGCCTTACCTGCCTTGAATACGGGATTCTTGGAAGCAGCAATCTTAATGGTCTCTTTAGTGCGGGGATTGATACCAGTTCTTGCAGCACGAGTGCGAACTTCAAAAGTACCGAAACCTACGAGCTGAACTTTATCGCCTGCTTTAAGAGTATCAACTACAGCGTCGATAACTGCGGCAACTGCCTTTTCTGCATCCTTCTTAGAAATCTCTGCTTTTGCAGCAACTGCTGCTACTAATTCTGTCTTGTTCATTTTAGAACCTCCAAAAAATTTTTGTGAAACGCTGTTGGTAAGGGCATTACCCTAACCGTACTATATATTTTTAACATATTATTTTAAAAAAATCAACCGTATTTTAGTAAATTTTATGTTTTCATCAAAAGAACCACTTGAAAATTAGATATTTTAACAATAAAATACACTAAAAATTGTGTTTTTAATAGTTTTCACATACAAAACATAGGTAATTAAGGAATATTTGACCCAGCGTTTCGCCCTCGTTTTTATTCATTTCGCTATAACTTTTGGCTGCATCATCCCCTGCATCATCGGAAATTCTTCTTATAGACATAAAGGGAATTTCAGCAAAATGGCAAACTGAAGCTATAGCTGCAGTTTCCATATCGCAGGAAACGGCATCAAAGGTTTCTTTTAAAAATGCTCTTTCCGATTCGTTGCAAATAAATCTATCACCGCAAACCGCAGTACCCGTTACACCCGAAAGAATTTCACTAGCCATCATAAGCAGTTTTTCATCAGCAGAGTATATATACTCCTGTTCCGGTTTTTCACAAGGTTTATATCCAATCATTGTAAGGTCAAAATCATGTTCTAAATACCTATCAGGGAAGGAAATCTCGCCTTTTCTCACACCGCTTATTCCACCCGATAAACCAAAGTTAAGGATTATATCGCACTCTTTAGATAGAACTGCGGCGGCAGTGGCGGCGTTAACCTTACCGATTCCACAATGAACACAAATTATTTGAGCATCTTCAAGATTGAATTTTACCCC
Source organism: Acutalibacteraceae bacterium (assembly GCA_045648365.1). Taxonomy (GTDB): domain Bacteria; phylum Bacillota; class Clostridia; order Oscillospirales; family Acutalibacteraceae; genus UBA737. The sequence goes on along the minus strand of JAZRNX010000028.1, from coordinate 1,250 downwards.
TTCGTTTTTAAAATAATTATACTTTTGAGGCGCATATTTTTCTATTTCTTTTATAAAGGGGCGATATTCATCAATATCTGCAACTATTACGCCGATTTTAACATTCTTTTTCATAATCTTCTACTTTAATTTTTCACCGCAAACGCTACAGAAAGCAGAGTTTTTGGGAATATAATTCTGACATTTGGGGCAAACCGCCTTATTCTTGGTTTCCCCTATTTCTTCCTTAAGTTCTTTAATCTTGAGGATTTTTTCATTGATACCGTTCATTATAGCTTTGGCATCCTCAGGGATATCCTCGCTATCTTTATAATGTTTATAAAATATTTCGCCGAGAGCTTTATAATCTTTATCAATTTTGGAATTTAAGGATGCAATATCAAATCTTTGCTTTTCGGTCAGGACTACCTCTTCGGTTTTCTTATATGCGATATCAACTACCTCTTTCGCCTTGTTTATAGCATTATCCAGAAAATCCATAATTCACTTTCCTTTCAAGTTATATTTTATATTTTTTATAAAATTGAAGTACGCCTTTTTTTCTATCAAGTATATCATCAAATCGGTTTATATACTCATAAGGGTATTTATAATTGAAAATTCTTTCTATATTATCGCCATTTGGCTCACGAAGTTTCGTTACCGCCGATGCACCGCAAGCAAGTATTGTATGGGTTTCATCCATAATGTAAACATTATAAAGACACTCTTTACCCTCTTTGGCATAACCCACATTTTCAAGGTTGCCTACAGTTTTGCTTTGGCGGTACATATAATATGGTTTGATATTGTTGTCCTCGAGACGCCTTCTCGCATAATCCACCATCAAAGTGGCTTCGGCGCCCGCTTTTATATCGGGGAGTTCACCTTTTACAGTAATAGTTGACGCTCTTTTCATAGAAAGAGAATGAACGGTTACGCTTTCGGGACTCAGTGATAGTATTTCATCGAGTGATTTTGAAAAACTTTCGAAAGTATCCCCAGTAAGCCCTGCAATAAGGTCGGTATTAATATTATCAAAGCCCATTCGCCTTGCCAAATTAAAGGCATCTCTCATCTGCTTTGCAGTATGCTTTCTACCGATATTCTTAAGCACATCATCATTCATTGTTTGAGGATTTATGCTTATTCTGGTGGCGCCACAGCCCTTTATAACCTTTAGCTTTTCTTCAGTAACAGTATCAGGTCTCCCCGCCTCAACGGTAAACTCGCGGATATGGGATAAATTAAAATTGCTCCTTATAGCATTT
>JAZRNX010000027.1:0-2575 GCA_045648365.1 Acutalibacteraceae bacterium | reverse complement strand
ATATCAAGAACTGCATTGCAAACCTCTAAGGCATACTCAGGCTCTGTACCCGTAAAGGATTCGGGTGAATATTCGTAACGGAAATTTGCGCCCGTTTCTTCGGCTATTTTGTTAAATAGCTTTGCGCCTTCTATGGCAATTTGCTTTATTTCTTCTTTAGACTTTCTGAAAACCTGTTCTCTTTGAGCAAGAGAGGTAGAATTATAAAGATGCACCACCGCATTTTTGCAACCTTTAAGTGCATCAAATGTTTTACGGATAATGTGTTCACGGCTTTGGGTTAAAACCTGAACGGTAACATCATCAGGAATCATATTTTTATCAATAAGGGTGCGAAGGAATGTATACTCCGTTTCACTTGCTGCGGGGAATCCCACCTCAATTTCCTTAAATCCAACCTCAACTAAAAGTTTAAAGAACTCTAATTTCTCTTCCAAAGACATTGGGATTATAAGGGACTGATTTCCGTCCCTTAAATCCACAGAGCACCAGGTGGGTGCTTTTTCTATATAAATCTTATCCGCCCATTTTCTAGTAGGATTTTTTATGGGGAAAAACTGGCGGGTATATTTACTTATATTTTGCAATTTGATTTCCTCCGTTAATCAATAAAAGCGATTACCTCAACCTCAACAAGAGCGCCTTTAGGGAGGTCTTTTGCAGCTACACAACTTCTGGCGGGGGCTTCGGTTATATACTTTCCGTAAACTTCATTAAATGCGGCAAAATCAGCAATATCATTTAAAAAACAGGTAGTTTTGATGATATTTTTCATATTGCTTCCCGCCTCTTTCAAAACGGCGGAAAGGTTTTTCATAACCTGTTCGGTTTGTTCGGTTACATTATCTCCCACCAAAGCGGCAGTTTCGGGAGAAAGAGCTATCTGACCCGAAGTATAAACCATATTTCCATAGATTATGGCTTGGGAATAGGGACCAATTGCCTTGGGGGCATTATCTGTACTAATTTTATTTAACATAATTTATCTCCTTAACGGGTTATCCAATAATCTTTATGCCCGCATCTGTAAGGGCTTTTTTAATAGTTTCAATATGCTCAAAGTTACGGGTTTCAAGAGTTACTCTTAAATAACATCCGTTAACATCTGAGCCTTCGCCTGCGTGCTCGTGGTGAACAGAGGTAACATTTCCACCGTGTTCTGCAATAATGCGAGAAACTGCTAAAAGCTGACCCGGTTTATCTACAAGTTCTATAAGAAGTCGGCACTTTCTGCCCGACATCATAAGACCGCGAGCAATCACTCTTGAAAGAATAGTAACATCGATATTACCACCTGAAAGCAGACAAACTGCCTTCTTGCCTTCAAGATTTACCTTACCGAACATTGCGGCGGCAACTGCAACAGCACCTGCACCCTCGGTAACGAGTTTATGTTGCTCCATCAAAGCGAGAATTGCGGCGGCAATTTCATCATCATTTACAGTAACTATTTCATCTACATATTTAGAGCAGATTTCGTATGTAAGAGTACCGGGTTCCTTAACGGCGATACCATCGGCAATGGTAAACACCGAATCAAGACGCTCAATATGAGAATCGTTTATAGAATTAAGCATTGAAGGTGCTCCCGATGCCTGAACACCATAAACCTTAACATTGGGGTTTAACGCTTTAATGGTATAAGCAACACCTGAAATAAGTCCGCCTCCGCCTATAGGTACAATTACTGCATCCAAATCGGGAAGTTGCTCAGCAAGTTCTAACGCTATGGTACCCTGACCTGCTATAACATCGGGGTCATCAAAGGGGTGAATAAAGGTATAACCTTCATTATCGCGAAGTTCCAAAGCCTTATTATATGCGTCATCATAAACACCTTCAACAAGGCATATTTCTGCGCCGTAACTACGGGTTGCCTCAACCTTAGAAATAGGAGCACCGTCAGGCAGACATATAACAGATTTAATTCCGTTTTTCTGCGCAGCAAGGGCAACACCTTGAGCGTGGTTACCTGCAGAACAAGCTACAACGCCTCTCGCCTTCTCCTCATTCGTAAGGGTGGACATTTTATAATAAGCACCGCGCACCTTAAAGGAGCCGGTTATCTGCAAATTTTCTGTTTTAAGATAAAGTTCAACGCCCTTTTTAAGTTTAGGAGCGTAGAGAACATCGGTCTGTATCGCTACATCTTTTAAAGCATATTTTGCTTTATAAACATTATCAAGAGTTAGTTCTTTCATAATTTTACCCTTCTGTTTTCAAACTGTTTATAAACTGTTCGGCGGCTCTCGGAGAGCGGCTTCCCTTTTGCAGAGCAAAGGCTTCTGCTATGTAAAAAAAATACGCCACAAGTATTGCATCATTCAAAAAAAGTTCATACCTTTGGATTAGAATTTCTTAATTTTTACACTATAATCAAAAAACACTTAGAGTATGGAAAGATTAAACAGACCTGCGATTTTGGTCGTTGACATGCTCAACGACTTTGTTTATGGAGCATTGGCTTGCGACCGTGGTAAGGCTATAGTGCCAGCTACAGCTGAGCTTTTGGATGCAGCACGCGCAAAGGGTGTTCCTGTGATTTTTTGTAATGATGCGCACCTTAAGGGTATTG
>JAZRNX010000026.1:0-13475 GCA_045648365.1 Acutalibacteraceae bacterium | reverse complement strand
GGACACGATGATAATATTATCGTACCCGCTTTAAATGAGGCGGAGTGTAACCGCTTTGCCGTTTCCAATATTGAAGAAGCCCTTCACATTAGGAATTTAGGCGTAGATAAACCTATTTTAATTTTAGGTTATACTCCCGCTTCCTTTGCGGAAAAACTTTCTAAATTCAATATTTCCCAGTGTGTATTCTCTGAAGATTACGCGAAGGAACTTTCCCGCAATGCACAGGAAAAAGGCGTTACAGTAAAGGTACATATTAAACTTGATACCGGTATGGGACGCTTGGGTTTCAACTGTAGAAGTGATGAGCTTCCGGAAATTGATTCTGCTATTAAGTCCTCTAAACTTCCGAATTTCAAATTAGAAGGCATTTTCACCCACTTTGCCTTTTCCGATAGAAGCGACGAAGAGGAAGATGGATTCACCGACTGCCAGTATGCCCGTTTTTGCAAGGCAGTAAACCTTATGAAATCTGCAGGGCTAGAGCCTGAGGTTTGTCACTGCCGCAACTCTGCCGCAATTTTAAAGGATAATGATAAAGAATTTGATTTAAGCCGTGCAGGAATATGTCTTTACGGTCTTTCCCCTTCTACCTCGCTGAATATCAAAGAAGATTTAATCCCCGTTATGACCTTTAAATCAACGGTTTCTATGGTTAAGAAAATCAAAAAGGATGATACTGTTAGCTATGGAAGAACCTTTAAAGCGGATAAGGATATGACCGTTGCCACAGTCAGCGCCGGTTATGCTGACGGATACCCCAGACTTCTTTCAAACAAAGGTTATGTGCTTATAAACGGTCAAAGAGCCAACATTTTAGGCAGAGTATGTATGGACCAGTTTATCGTTGATGTAAGCCATATTGACGGGATTGCCACCGATACCGAAGTAATACTTTTTGGTAAGGATTTACCCGTTGAGGAAATTGCCGCCTTATGTGGCACCGTAAACTATGAAATAATTTGCGGTATTTCCCCAAGAGTTCCAAGAATAGCGGTTAATAAGTAATTTTTATGGGCGAAGTGTGTCTTCGCCCATTTTTAAAAGGAGCAGTTATGAAAAAATATATACTCACCCTCGATGAAGGTACTACAAGTGCCAGAGCCATCATATTTGATAAAAAGGGAAATATTATTTCGGTAGCGCAAAATGAATTTTCCCAGATTTACCCTGCCCCTTCCTTTGTTGAACACGATGCCACCGAAATATTATCCGCTCAATACTCCTGCGCCACACAGGCCATTATAAGAGCGGGTATAAACACAAATGAAATTGCCGCGGTGGGCATAACAAACCAAAGAGAAACCACGGTGCTTTGGGATAAAAGTACAGGTGAGCCCGTATATAACGCTATTGTATGGCAATGCAGGAGAACTGCTAAATATTGCGAGGAACTAAAATCCCGCGGTCTTACCGATTACATAACCGAAACTACAGGACTTAAACTAGACGCCTATTTCAGCGCCACCAAAATCAAATGGATTTTTGATAATGTAGAGGGTGTCAAAGAAAAAGCAGAAAAAGGCGATATACTTTTCGGCACTATTGATACCTGGCTTATGTGGAAATTATCTGGGGGCCAAATTCACGCCACTGACTATACCAATGCCTCCCGTACTATGCTTTACGATATTCATAATATGTGTTGGGACGAACGACTTTTAAGGGAGCTCCAAATACCTGAAAATATTTTACCAAAAGTTTACCCCAGCGGATATAACTACGGCGATATAGATATTATGGGTGAAAAACTACCCGTTTGCAGTGTTGCAGGTGACCAACAAGCCGCCCTTTTCGGTCAGAAGTGTTTTTCTGCGGGTGATATTAAGAACACTTACGGCACAGGTTGTTTCCTTTTGATGAACACGGGAAGCCGCGCAGTTAAAAGTGGAAACGGACTGATTACCACCCTTGCCGCCACCTTAGAGGGTGAAGATATAGGTTATGCTCTTGAAGGCAGTGTATTTATAGGCGGCGCTGTTATTCAGTGGCTTCGCGATGAATTAGAACTTATCAAAACCGCCCCCGAAAGCGAAGAGGCAGCGCGTAAAGTACCATCAAGTGACGGAGTTTATATCGTCCCTGCATTTGCGGGTCTGGGCGCTCCCTATTGGGATATGTATGCTAAAGGCACTATATTGGGACTTACCCGTGGCAGTAACCAAAACCATATCATAAGAGCCGCTCTTGAATCTATTGCTTATCAGACAAACGATTTAATCAGTGCCATGTCTGCCGATTCAGGTCTTATTATCAACACCCTTAAAGCCGATGGAGGCGCATCTAAAAATAATCTTTTAATGCAATTTCAGGCCGATATTTCCAATTTGACCGTAAAGGTGCCTGAAAGCGCAGAGGCCACCGCTCTTGGTGTTTGCTACCTTGCAGGACTTACCTGCGGACTTATAAAAGACAGAAAAGAAATTTTAAATTTCGGTGAAACCGCAAAAGAATTTACCCCATCATTTACGAAAGAAGAGCGAGAAAAACTTGTAGACGGTTGGAAAAGAGCCGTTAAGGCAACCAGAGAGTTTACAAAAGGAGAATAACTATGGCTTGCGAGGTTAAAGATTTTAGCGTCCTTTCCAGCGACGGCATACACACCATTAAAGGAAAATTATATATTCCTACCCAGCAAATCAAGGGGCTTTTTCACCTTGTTCATGGTATGACAGAGTATATAGGCCGATACAACTCATTCTTTGAAATTATGGCCCAAATGGGTTATTTATGTATGGCTTACGACCATTTAGGCCACGGTCATACGGCAACGGGCCCCCATGAACTTGGATTTATCGCAAGTAAAAACGGTGACGATTATTTATGCCGTGATGTTGCGGTATTTAGCGATGAAGTTAGGAAACTCTATCCCGATATACCTTATATTTTAATGGGGCACAGTATGGGCTCATTTATTGTTCGTATTGTAGCGCAAAAATATATAAAAGACATTGATAAACTCATAATCTGCGGAACTGCGGGTAATAATCCCGCAGCGCCTATGGGACTATTGCTTACTAAAATAATTGGCGCTATAAAGGGCGAAAAGCACCGCTCAAAGTTAATGCAAAATATGGCATTCGGCGCTTATAATAAGCGTTTCCCCGGTAACTCCCCTTACGAATGGCTTACTAAAGATGAATCTATAAAAGAAAAATATGCAAAGGATAGATTCTGCACCTTTAAATTCACCGTATCGGCTATGGGCGACCTTATGCGACTTATTATGAACTGCAATTCTAATAAGTGGTATAACGAACTTGATAAAAAACTTCCGATTTTGCTTATTGCAGGCGAGGATGATCCCGTAGGTAACTACGGGAAGGGCGTTAAATCGGTTTACGGTAAGCTAATTTCAACTAACCATAATGCAAAATTAAAGCTCTACCCCGACTGTCGCCACGAAATTTTAAATGATAGCTGCAAAGAGGAAGTAATAGAAGATATTTTAGCGTTTTTAGATAAATAAAACTCATTACTTTTACCCATACTATTTTGGGTGAAAATAATGAAAAGTAAATCTAAAACAGTTTTTAAAACCGCTCTCACCGTATTTTTTAGTTTTCTCATATTTGCGTCCTTTATATTTGGATATCTCTATATAAATATAAAAAGCGAAATTAAAAAATCGGAAGCGGATACTAAGGAAAATCGTATACCCTACGAGGAGATTGCCCCTGAAGGCAAGGGTGTTCTTCTTCATTTCGAAAGCGGCAATTATATACTCATGTATCTTGATTTTAAAGGGAGTGCCATATATCTTGCCGACCTTAAAGATAATCCTCAAAGCGCCGAAAAATACGGTTTCCCAATCGATTATAATGTCGATATCACCAGCAATACCGTACGAGTGGCGGTGGATATTTCGGGTGGAGTTGAACTTACTATCGATGATGCGCCTATGCGGTATACGGGAGTTCAGGTAAATGAACTTCTTGCCTACTCTACCTATATTACTCATATCAGGAAACAGATACTGCTATCCTTTTTTGAGAATATCGGTGAAAACGGAATTACTCGTGACGAACTTATAAATATATTCGAAAATTCATATACCGACCTTACGGTACCCGACTATTATAAATGGCCTTCGTATCTTAAAACTATGAGTACACGAGTTTTCTTTGTTAATTGATTTTGCATAATTTTATTATGTGAAATTAATATAAACCCTTAACATATAAATAGTTTCACTTAATTTTATTAAGTTTTTGTCCCGATTTGTTAATTTTTTAAAGATTTTAAGTGTTTTTATATTTTATTTTAAGGATTTGCCCCGCCCCGATTGACAAATCGGGGTAATTTACATATAATTGTATATTATTTATTAAGGTGTTGATATTTTTGAACAATATAAAAGAATTGTTCGGCAGTATGGTGTTTAACGACTCGGTTATGAAAGAGCGTTTACCCGAAGATACATATAAAAAACTCCGTGAGGCAGTGGCTCTCGGCAAAGGTATTGACCGCAGTGTTGCTGATACCGTAGCAAATGCTATGAAGGATTGGGCAATCGAAAAGGGCGCTACCCATTTCTCCCATTGGTTCCAGCCCATGACTGGTATTACCGCCGAAAAACACGATAGTTTTATTGCCCCGACTGATGACGGACATATTATAATGGAATTTTCAGGTAAGGAGCTTATAAAGGGCGAACCCGATGCCTCTTCCTTCCCTTCAGGCGGTCTTCGCGCCACCTTTGAAGCAAGAGGTTATACAGCTTGGGACCCAAGTTCCTTTGCTTTCCTTAAAGATAATACCCTTTGTATCCCCACAGCATTTTGTTCTTACGGCGGCGAGGCACTTGACCAGAAAACTCCCCTGCTTCGCAGTATGGACGCTATTAACAAACAAGCATTACGCCTCGTTAAACTTTTAGGCCTTACGGATGTTGAACATATTGATGTTACACTTGGTCCCGAACAGGAGTATTTCCTTATAGATAAAAAGCTTTTCGGCAAACGCCCCGACCTTATGTTCTGCGGAAGAACACTCCTTGGCGCAAAGCCACCAAAGGGTCAGGAAATGAACGACCACTATTTCGGCGTTATCAAGCCACGGGTTGCCGCATTTATGCGCGAACTTGATGAGGAACTTTGGAAACTTGGTGTTCTTGCCAAAACAGAACATAATGAGGCCGCTCCCGCGCAGCATGAACTTGCCCCCGTATTTACCACCACCAATATAGCCGCAGACCATAATCAGCTCACTATGGAAATGATGAAGAAGGTGGCAGACCGTCACGGTCTTGTTTGTCTATTGCACGAAAAACCCTTTGATGGCGTTAACGGCTCGGGCAAACACAATAACTGGTCACTTTCCACCAATACGGGTGTTAACCTTTTTAAGCCGGGCAAAACTCCCAGTGAAAATAAGGTCTTCTTAATCTGCCTTGCGGCAGTTATGAAGGCGGTGGACAAGCATCAGGACTTACTCCGCATTGCTATTGCCTCTGCAGGTAACGACCACCGACTTGGCGCAGATGAGGCGCCCCCCGCTATTGTTTCAATGTATTTAGGCGAAGAACTCACCAATATTCTTTACGATATTGAAAACGGCGTTCATCACGATGATTCCAAGCGTATTAAGATGACGGTAGGCACCGAAACTATCCCCTATATCCGCAAGGATAATACGGATAGAAACCGCACCTCCCCCTTCGCATTTACAGGTAATAAATTCGAGTTCCGTATGCTCGGCTCCTCGGCTTCAATTTCTGAAACCAATGTTATGATTAACACTATGGTTGCTGATGTTTTTGAAGAATTTGCCGACCGACTTGAAAAAGCAGAAACCAAAGAGGAAGAAATCACCGCCATTATAAGAGAAACGGTAAAAAACCATAAACGAATTCTCTTTGACGGTGACGGATATTCTAAAGAATGGGAAAAAGAAGCTTCCAAGCGCGGCCTTTTAAATCTTCGCAGTACCGTTGACGCTATTCCCCTTTTTAGAAGCAGTGAAAATGTTTCAATGTTTGAGCACCACGGCGTTTTAAACCGCACGGAAATCAACTGCCGCAGTGATATTGCCCTTGAAAACTACTGCAAGATTCTTCATATTGAAGCCCTTACCCTTATTGAAATGGTAAGAAGGGATATTATCCCTGCCGTCAGCCGTTATGTTTCTGCACTTTGCGATGAGGCAAATAAAAAGTCTTCCGCGGGAATTAAGGGAAATAGCATTGAGATGGATATTGCAAAATCTCTTAATTCTAATAACGCTAATATTTATAAGTTTGTAGGTATGCTTGAAAAGGCAGTAGAAAAAGCTGTTTCTACAAGCGGTCTTCTCGAAAGCGCTAAGATATACCATGATGAAGTTTTATTCATTATGGAAAATATCAGAAAATGCGCCGACGAGTGCGAAGAAATAACATCAAGAGAATATTGGCCATACCCAAGCTACGGCGATTTGTTATTTAAAATCTAAAGTAAAAACGCGTTGAGAATTTCTCAACGCGTTTTATTTTATATAATACCTGTTATAAATATTTCAATTCCTATGATTATAAGAATAATTCCGCCAAAAATCTGGGCTCTATTTGAAAGGGCGGTACCACATTTTTTACCGATTATAATACCGATATAACATATTATAAAGGTTACTGCTGCAATTATAAGAGAGCAAACAACAGCGCTTACAGCATTATATTTTTCAATATTAAACCCAACAGATAATGCGTCTATCGAGGTGGCTATTCCTTGCACAATGAGAGCGCCGAAACCAAGCGCCGTACACTCCTCTTCCTCGCACCCTCTGACACTATCATAAATCATTTTAACGCCGATAAACAAGAGAAGCGCCAAAGCAATATATGGAATAAATTTTTCGGCCGCTTTAAATTTCTCGACGATAGTATGAACACAAATCCAACCAAGCATTGGCATAAGGGCCTGCAAAAAGGCAAATACACCTGCAACAATACACATTTTAGGGCGTTTCATTGATGGCTCATTGAGTCCGTTTGCCATAGAAACTGAAAAGGCATCCATAGCAAGACCAACGCCTAAAAGTATGCTGCTGAAAAAAAACTGAAAATCCAGTTGCAAAATTATGCCTCCTTAAGAGAAACTGTTTCTCCGCCCTTAACGCAAACAAGTTTAAGGGGGCTATAGGGAGTTTCTCTCATTTCAAACCAAACATCAATGGTAGAAGGGTTATAAACTAAGCTATGGTCCATAGAAAACTCAAGGGCACGGAAGGCCTCAACGTATCTGTAAACCTCCATATTGGTAGCATACCAAACCTCATTGTGACCCGAAAGAGCTTCACACACCTTCTCCATATGCTCCCAATTATTATTGCGACCAAATTCATAGGAATGACCCCAGATGTTGAAGAACAAACCGTCATTGTTACCTAAACCTATTCTATGCATATCACGGGATAAAAAGTCGTCAATTAAGTCAAAAATGTTTTGACTGTCGTGATGACAAGTAGGCCTCATTTTGAGCCACTCGGTAGGAATATCGAAGTTATTAGAATTATTTATAGTACGGGCATAATAAATTCCTGCGGCCTTTAAAAGCTCTACGGTACGGTCACTTGTAGTGCCGTAAGGATAAGCAAGACCATGAATTATGGTGCCTGTAAGTTCTTCAAGGCGGCGTCTATCCTCCATAACCTCATATAAAGACAAGTTATCGGCAAGTTTTTCGAGGAAAGGGTGGTTAAGACCGTGACAGGCAAGTTCGTGACCGTCTTTAAGATACAAATCCTTGATAACCTCTGCTGAAAGATGAGCGGACTGAGAAAAAAGATTGCTGTTTACATTGAATGTACCCTTTAAGCCATACTTATTGAACATTTCAACAAGGCGGATATCATCGCTCACGCCATCATCATAACTGAAACTAAGTGCTTTTGGTTTACCATCCTTAAAACGCAAAAAATAATTCATAATCTCAACTCCTATAATTTATTAGGAATACTTATCTTATTTATTATAATATGATTTAATCGTAAATACAAGGAAAAGTTAACATTAACCGAAATTAATGGCAACCGCCCTTGTTCGAGTCCCTGTTGGTTTGGAACATAAAAAAAATAAAACCACCCAGATGGGTTATCTAAAATCAACGGGACTTTTCCGCGCACTACCGTGCGCTATCGCGCCGCAAGCGGCTTGCCCACGTCGGCGAAAACCGTTCCCCGAACGCTTTTCTTCCGCTTCGCTCCCTCCTTGTTCGAGTCCCTGTTGGTTTCGTACATAAAAAAATAAAACCACCCAAATGGGTGGTTTTATTTTTTGGTGGACCAACAGGGACTCGAACCCCGGACCGACCGGTTATGAGCCGGTTGCTCTAACCAACTGAGCTATTGGTCCATACGCTATATTTATAACGCAAAAATTATTATACCATACTTTTTAGATTTGTCAATATTAAAAGTTAAAATAACGGGCTGAAATGCCCGTTATTTTAATCAAAAAACTCTTTTAGTTTATCCGTGAAGGATTTTCTCTTTTTATAATTCTTTTCATCCATAGCATTTTCAAAATCGCGGAGCTTTTCCTTCTGTGCTTTTGAAAGGTCGTGGGGTACTTCAACCACTATCTTAACATACTGGTCGCCCTTGCCCGAATAGTTAAGGCGCTGAATACCCTTGCCTTTGAGTTTAAACTCATCATCAGGTTGGGTACCCTCGTGGATGGTAAATTTCACCTTGCCATCAAGGGTAGGAACGGTGATTTCCGCGCCTAAGGCCGCTTGGGTAAAGGTAATGGGAATTTCACAATAAACATCATATCCGTCGCGCTGGAAAATAGGATGAGGACGGACATTTACATTGATTCTCAAATCGCCCGAAGGACCGCCGTTTACCCCTGCATCTCCTCCGCCACGAACACTGATTACCTGTCCGTCATCAATACCTGCAGGTATATCAACAGTCTTTTCTACAGTATGTCTGATTCTGCCCTTACCTGCGCAGGTTTTACAAGGATTATCAATAATCTTACCCGAGCCGTGACAATGGTTGCAGACCTGCTGAGTCTGAATCTGGCCGAAGGGGGTGCGCTGAACAGAAGCTACCTGACCTGAACCGTGACAAACGGGACAGGTTTTAGCGCTGCTACCCTTTTCACATCCTGTGCCGCCGCAATCAGAGCAATTATCTATCTTGGTTACCTTAACGGTCTTTTTACAACCCTTAGCGGCCTCCTCAAAGGAAAGATTAACAGATGCCGAAGCATCGTTACCTCTTCTTGGGGCGTTAGGGTTAGACCTTCTGCCACCACCAAAGCCACCTCCAAAGCCACCACCGAAGAACTGACTAAAGATATCGCCTAAATCACCGAAATCTCCAGTAAATCCTCCGCCGTAACCGCCGCCGGCACCAAAATTAGGGTCAACACCCGCATGGCCGAACTGGTCGTAACGAGCGCGTTTTTCCTTATCCGAAAGAACTTCATAGGCCTCATTTACCTCTTTAAAGCTCTTTTCGGCTTCGGCATCGCCGGGATGCAAGTCAGGATGGTATTTTTTAGCTGCTTTTCTGTATGCTTTTTTAAGGTCATCGTCGCTTACGGATTTATCAACGCCGAGGACATCATAATAATCTCTTTTATCCTGAGCCACTTATATTTCTCCTACTAAAAGTATGTAATACTGCGGCGGAAAGTTCCGCCACAGTAAATTAATAATTATTATTTATTATCGTCAACATCGGTGAAATCAGCTTCGTAAACATTATCGGCGCCGTTATCACCTGCGGGAGCAGCGTTTCCTTCTGCTGCTTGCTGTGCCTCTGCGGCAGCCTTATAAACCTTTTCGCTTACAGCATAAATTTCCTTCTGTAGTTCTTCCTGCTTTGCCTTAATTGCATCGATATCCTCGCCCTTTAACGCTTCCTTAAGAGCTTCCTTAGCGGTTTCAATCTTGCCTTTTTCTTCTTCACTTAACTTATCGCCGAAATCTGCAATGGTCTTTTCGGTCTGATAAATCATCTGGTCGGCATTATTGCGAACATCAACTGCCTCGCGGCGTTTCTTATCCTCTGCGGCATAAGATTCGGCTTCTTTAACTGCCTTATCAATATCCTCTTTGGACATATTGGTACTTGCGGTAATGGTGATATCATTTTCTTTACCTGTACCTAAATCCTTGGCAGAAACGTGAACAATACCATTGGCATCAATATCAAAGGTTACTTCAATCTGGGGAATTCCACGGGGAGCGGGAGCAATACCGTCGAGATGGAAAACGCCTAAGGTCTTGTTATCCTTAGCAAATTCGCGTTCACCCTGAAGAACATGTACCTCAACAGAGGTCTGACCGTCAGCAGCGGTGGAGAAAATCTGGCTCTTCTTGGTAGGAATGGTGGTATTGCGCTCGATTACCTTTGTGGAAACGCCGCCCATGGTTTCGATACCGAGAGAAAGAGGAGTAACGTCAAGAAGAAGAAGTCCCTTAACATCGCCTCCTAAAACGCCTGCCTGTAAAGCGGCGCCCAAAGCAACGCACTCATCGGGGTTGATGCCCTTGAAGGGCTCAGTACCCATAAAGTTCTTAACTGCTTCCTGAACAGCGGGAATTCTTGAAGAACCGCCAACCATAAGAACTTTATTGATTTCGCTCTTATTAAGTCCTGAATCGGAAAGTGCCTGACGAACAGGTCCCATAGTTGCTTCTACAAGGTCTGCGGTAAGCTCATTGAATTTAGCTCTTGTAAGAGTAGTTTCAAAGTGCTTAGGACCGGTAGAATCAGCGGTAATAAAGGGAAGGTTAATATCAGCGGTGGTCATACCAGAAAGGTCGATTTTAGCCTTTTCTGCGGCTTCCTTAACACGCTGCATAGCCATTTTATCATTTGAAAGGTCAATACCCTGCTCTGCTTTGAAGGTGCTTACGATATAGTCCATAACGCGCTTATCAAAGTCATCGCCGCCAAGCTTATTGTTACCTGCAGTAGCAAGAACTTCTTGAACGCCATCGCCCATTTCAATGATAGAAACGTCGAAGGTACCGCCGCCAAGGTCATAAACCATAACCTTCTGGTCATCTTCCTTATCAATACTGTAAGCAAGAGCGGCTGCGGTGGGCTCGTTTATGATACGCTTAACATCAAGACCTGCAATTTTACCTGCATCCTTGGTTGCCTGACGCTGAGCATCGGTAAAGTAAGCGGGAACGGTAATAACCGCTTCGGTTACGGTCTGGCCGAGATATGCCTCTGCATCGGCCTTTAATTTCTGCAAAATGATAGCGGAAATCTCCTGAGGAGTATATTTCTTATCATCAATAGCAACGGTATAAGCGGTACCCATTTCACGCTTGATAGAGCTAATAGTTCTATCGGGGTTAGTGATAGCCTGACGCTTTGCAACCTGACCTACCATTCTCTCCCCAGTTTTTGAGAAAGCAACAACGGAAGGTGTTGTTCTGCCGCCTTCTGCATTAGCGATTACTACTGCCTCGCCGCCTTCCATAACGGCAACGCAAGAGTTAGTTGTACCTAAGTCAATTCCAATAATTTTTCCCATAATAATTTTCCTCCTAGAAAATACTTTTTAATATTTAGTTTGCCACTTGTACCATGGCGGCGCGGATGACTGTGTCACCCAATTTATATCCTTTTTGAAGCACCTGAGAAATAACGTTTTCGCCCAGTGTTTCATCTTCGATATGCATAACTGCTTCGTGGAAATTCGGGTCGAAGGTATCGCCAACCTTAGCAACCTCTTCAATTCCGAGATTACCTGCAAGGGCTTCAAACTGTTTAATTATAAGTTCTATTCCCTTCAGATAATCTTCACCAGATTTATCTGCAGCAGAGGCACGGTCTATATTATCAAGTATTGGCAAAATTTGCTTGATAATTCCTGCCTTTGCATATTCGGCTACGCTTGCGCGCTCCCTTTCGGTGCGCTTTTTAAAGTTATCAAACTCAGCGGCAGTTCTTTTTAGTAAATCATTTTTACTTTCTAGTTCCGCCTTTAAAGTTTCTATCTCCGAATCCTTTTTGGATTTCTTTTTTTCTTTTTTTTCGGGTTCGGGAGTAGTATACTCATTAGTTTTAACTTCTTCGCTCATTTTAATCCTCCATATCAAGTTTTGCCTCGGTCATAAGTCCTGAAAGTTTTGAGGCAACATATTCTATACTCGGTATTATCTGCTCATAGGACATTCGACTATTTCCTATAACGCCGATTCTACCGCAAAAACCGTTACTCCAGCTATAATCGCTCAGTACGATTACTTTACTATCAAGCTCAGGAATTTTCAGGTCACTTCCAAAAATAACCTGAGTTTTTCCGTTTTGTTCAGTAAGTACCGAAAGAAGCATATCACTATTGGCTACAAGACCTAAAAGTTTATTGGCATCGGTTTCACCAAACAGATTATATAGGTTAGAAACACCGCTTATCTGCATTTGGGAAATTCCCATTTCCTCTGCCATATCATAAATTTCTGTTAAAACAGGCATTAGAGAAAATGCATCAAGACCTAGAGCAGCCATCAAATTCTGAAGATTTGGTTTATTAAATTCAGAAAGGGGCTTATTTTTAAGTTTTCCCGAAACAACATTATAAAAATTTTCCTTAAAGGTTTCATCTATACCATCGGAGAAACGGACCATACGGCTATCTGTTCTACCGTCGCTCGTTACAATAAGTAAAATTCCGCTTTTTCTTGAAACGGGTAAAATCTCAACCTTTTTAAGAAAAATATTTTTACCCACCGAAAATGAAGAAATTGCGGGGAATCCTGTTAATTCCGAAAGAGCGTCCGCAGCATACTTTGGAATGTTTTGAGGGTCACAACCCACACCGCCTAAATGAAGATTTATGAAATCTTTGGTGTTACTTGCAAGGTCGCGAGGCTCCATAAGAGAATTTATATAAAGGTTGTAGCCGCGGCTTGTGGGCACCCTACCCGCAGAAGTATGAGGTTGTGCTAGAAAGCCTAAAGAACAGAGGTCACTCATTTCATTACGAAGGGTAGCAGATGAGGGAGCGTTTTCAAGAAGAGTGGCGAGTACCTTTGAACCAACAGGCTCACCCGTTTCAATATAATTTCTCACCACTGCGGCAAGTACCGCCATTTTTCTCGGCGTAAGCTCCAAGTCGCCACCTCCCATTTTTTAAGCGCTTTTTAAACTGTTTTTAGCTTTTAGCACTCTCTTGTTATGAGTGCTAACAAGTATATTATAACCACCTTTTTCCAAAACTCAATAGTTTTTTCGAAAATTCTTCGACTTTTCCTGACCTTTTAACAGTTTATTAATATTTCCCCGTCTTAATCCCAATAAAAAACACCGAGCCCCCGTGTTTCCACGGGGGTTCGGCTAGGTCTGAAAAGAGAAATAAGAAATATCTTATTCTACACTAATTTTATTCCTCTTCCTTATCTTTTTTCTTTTTAAGAATTAAGAAGAGTGTGATGCCAGCAGCGATGAGGACAACCGCAATTGCGCCACCGATAATGAGCCAGAGATAATCAAAGTCACCATCGTTATTATTGCGAATAACC
>JAZRNX010000025.1:0-4242 GCA_045648365.1 Acutalibacteraceae bacterium | reverse complement strand
GCAAAGAATGTTGTAAGACCGGCAATGATTTCAGTTTTGACATTGGAGCCACGTTCTGAAATTTTGAAAAACTTGTCCATTTTTTCTCTCCTTTTTATTTTTTTAAATGGCGCTTACATTATATCAAAAAATTTCCTTTTTTTCAACTCTTTTAATAACATTTCAACAAAAAACATAAAAAACTGTGCAACCTTTTGTTTAAGGTTACACAGTTTAATGTAAAACGTATATTATTCTAATATATAAATTTCCATATTGCGTACGCCAAAGCTTCTGCAAGCCGCTTCCGAAGTGTAGAAAAGGTCAACACCGTGAGGGTAGTTTCTTATAAATCCGCCGGTATCTGCAGCTACTGCGTAGCCGTAGATAACACTTCCGTCAGCCGATTTGATATACATTTTTGTGCCGTAAGGGATAACCTTGGGGTTAACGGCAATATATCCGGGCTGAGGAGCAACACCTGTGGAGCAGTTATTACCTGTATAGGTATAAGCGGTGGCTCTTGCAATCTTTTTGGATTTATAGTTAACGGGATTTCCGTTAGCATCAAGTTCAATAGTGAAACTGGGCTTTAAGGTGGATACAGACTTAACGTCTGCACTAGTCTTTACAGCGTTTTCTTTAGTGCCAACAACAGTAACCTGTGTTTGAGGAGAAACTAATAACTTTGTTTGGGTGACTGTTTTTTCTGATGAATCACCGTTTACAAATTTCTCGGTGTAAGTTATCTCTTGAGTTCCGTTTACACCTTTTTGCGAAAGAACACTATATCCTTTGTTATATTTATCAGAGTAAACTGTTTTGCTTTCAAAAGCAACCGTTTCGGTGTAGCTTCCGCTCACATAGTCTACTCTGGCATAGTCTATATATATAGTGTCATTAATTACGGTTTGGGGTGCAGGCTCAACAAAATCGTCACTGTCAGGGGTGAATCCTGCTAATGCTAAAGCATCGGCAACCGTACCGCCCTCGAAGTCGATAACATTAATTGCTTCGCCACATGTAATATATACAGGGTAGGTTACATCTTTCTCAGCCTCAACTGTTACATTGACTTTAGGTGAGAATGTTTTATTTAATGTGTAAAATTTCTGTCCTGTGAGAATCTCGATGGTGTGAATGGGACATCCAAGTAAAGTAGCCGCTGAAACGGTGAGAGCCAAAATTAAGGCTATGCCACCAATTCGCACCCGTCTGCTGTTAAGAAAATAAGACAGACGATACTTTAAATTTTTTATCATCCAATAACTCCTTAATATTGTAACAAAATTGTTAGATTTTTGATGTGTTTTGTTACATTTTCTCGAACGCTTGACATTATATCCAATAAATAATACTGTGTCAAGGCAAAAAACGGGTACGATTTTATGCAACATGCACAAAAAACTCCCGAAAACAAAAAGTTACAAAGCTGTAACTTTTGAAAATAAAGGAAATTTTGCCATTTTTTGACAATAGGGTTGTGCAGTTCTACAAAAATGTGGCATTGTGGTGTGGATAGCGACACTAAAATGGGGGTTTACCACAAAAAGTGGGGGTTAAAATCGATTTAAAATAAAAAATCACTAAATGTAGTGGTTTTTCAATTTTATTTTTTCTTACACATTTCTTATATATAATATGTGTGTAGTGCTAAAAAATATTACTTTCAAGTTAAAAACTCAACAATTGCTATTGAAAAATCAGTCTAATATAAGTATAATATTCTTTGTGCGAAATTTTTGTTTTAAGGAGACTGCTTTGGCTGAGAGAAAACTTGAAAGACATATTGCCATTGAACGAAGTATAATAAAGAAATACCGTAAACAGATATGGAATAACTTTGTGTCGGCTGTGCAGGAGTATAAACTCATATCCGAAGGTGATAAAATTGCCGTTTGTATATCGGGCGGTAAGGATTCTATGTTGTTAGCACTTTGTATGAGAAATCTGCAAAGATACAGCGATGTAAAATTCGAATTGGTTTATCTTGTTATGGACCCCGGATATAATGAACAAAACCGCAAAAGAATTGAAGAAAATGCCCAAATATTAAATCTGCCTGTAACGATATTTGAAAGTGATATTTTTGAGGTTACTGAGCGTGTAGGCGGAGCGCCGTGTTATTTATGCGCCAGAATGAGGAGAGGCTGTCTTTACAGTAAAGCAAAAGAGCTTGGTTGTAATAAAATAGCGCTCGGCCACCATTTTAACGATGTGATAGAAACGGCACTTATGAGTATGATGTATTCCTCTGAAATTAAAACTATGATGCCAAAGCTTCACAGCACTAATTTTGAGGGTATGGAGCTTATCCGTCCTTTATATAAGGTAAAAGAAAAGGATATAATCTCGTGGAGGAAATACAACGGTTTGGAGTTTTTACAGTGTGCCTGCAAGCTCACCGCTAAAAATTCCGATTTGGAAAATACCTCAAAAAGACGGGAAACCAAGGCGCTTATAGAGGATATTTTAAAGTTTAATCCCGAGGCAGACGATAATATTTTCCGCAGTCTGCACAATGTCAATCTTGCCACCTTGCCTGGTTACAGAGACAGCGATTCAGGAAGACTTTATACCTTTAATGAGCTTTATGAAAAAGAAATTTAGTAAAAATTAATGAAAAAACTGTCGAAAACAGCAAAAAATCGGTAAATTGACACTTGCACAATATATTGTGGTGTGGTACAATATATATCACCAAGATAGTGTATTTCAGTATAAGGAGAAATAAAAAATAATGGAACACAAGAATTGGAATGGATTTAAAGGCGAAAATTGGAAAACGAAAATCGATGTTCGTGACTTTATTCAATGTAACTATAATGAATATAAGGGTGACGATTCTTTCTTAGAAACAAAACCCACTGATAGAACTGCTAATCTTTTAGCTAAAGTGCAGGAGCTTTTTAAGAAGGAAAGAGCAAACGGCGGTGTGTTAGATGTTGATACACATACCGTTTCTTCTCTTACTACCTATGCGCCCGGATATGTTGATAAGGAGAACGAGCTTATTGTAGGATTGCAGACCGACGCTCCCTTAAAGCGTGGTGTTAATCCCTTTGGCGGTATCCGTATGGCAAGACAGGCATGTGAAGCGTACGGATATAAGCTTGGCGAGGAAATAGAGAACGAGTTCCGTTACAGAACGACCCACAACGATGGTGTTTTCAGAGCTTATTCCGATGAAATGCGCCTTGCCAGAAAAACCCATGTTATTACCGGTTTGCCTGATGCTTATGGAAGAGGCAGAATTATAGGTGATTACCGTAGGGTAGCTCTTTACGGTGTTGACCGCCTTATTGAAGAAAAGGAAAAAGATAAAAAGAATTTAGGAAAAACCGAATTTACAACACCGCAAATTCGTCTTGATGAGGAACTTTTCCGTCAAATTAAATTCCTGAAGCTTATGAAGGAAATGGCTGAGATGTACGGTTATGACATCAGTGGCCCTGCTTCTAATGCTAAAGAGGCTATACAGTGGACCTATTTTGCTTATCTTGCTGCTATCAAGGAACAAAACGGCGCCGCTATGTCGTTGGGAAGAGTGAGCACATTCTTTGATATTTATATCGAGCGTGACATAAAAGCCGGACTTTTGGACGAAAAGGGCGCTCAGGAGTTGATGGATGATTTTGTTCTTAAACTTCGTCTTGCACGTCATTTGCGCACTCCCGAATATAACGAGCTTTTCGGCGGTGACCCAATGTGGATTACCGAGGCAGTAGGCGGTATGGGCGAGGACGGAAGAACACTTGTTACAAAAAACAGCTTCCGTGTGCTTAATACACTCTACACTCTGAATCCGTCGCCCGAACCAAACCTTACTGTTCTTTGGTCAACATCTTTGCCCGAAGGATTTAAGAAGTTTTGCGCTAAGGTTTCTTGCGATACTGACTCTATTCAGTATGAGAACGATGATATAATGCGTCCGATTTACGGTGACGATTATGCTATTGCTTGCTGTGTTTCTGCAATGAGAATTGGTAAAGAAATGCAGTTCTTCGGCGCTCGCTGTAATTTGGCTAAGCTCTTGCTTATTGCTATTAACGGCGGCTATGATGTTTCTACCGGTATGAAGATAGGACCTCAGATGACCGTTCTTGCAAGCGAAAAGCTTGATTATGAAAATGTATTGGAGCGTTTCCAAATTTATATCGAGTGGCTTGCAAAGCTTTATGTTAACACTATGAATGTTATCCACTACATGCACGATAAGTATGCTTATGAGAAATCTCAGATGGCACTTCACGATACTGATGT
>JAZRNX010000024.1:0-2328 GCA_045648365.1 Acutalibacteraceae bacterium | reverse complement strand
CCTTGTTTTGCAAGGTGCGGCAGTGCTTCTTTAAGATCTGAATAAAATATTAATCAATTTTATTCTTCATCTTCACTTTTCTTTTTCTTTTTGAGAATGATAAAGAGGATTACGCCTGCGGCGATAACAACTACGCCTACGGCGGCAAAGATTAGCCAGAGATAGCCGTTTTCGTTATTGTTTTTACGAATAACCTTTATCTTCTTCTTTCTCTTGGGCTTATCTTCTTCCTCTTCCTCATCTTCGGGCTCATCTTCTTCAAGCTCGATTTCTGCATAAGCGCCGAGAGCGAAGACAGAGAAGGTAGCATCATCAAATACGGCGCAGTAGTAACCGTTTACTACCTCAAACTCAACCATATTGAAGCCGCCCCAACCGCCGTTTAAGAGGTAAACATCTTCGGTTTGCTCAACAAGATTCTGGGGAATTCTATAGGTAACAGTTCTTCCATCAAAATCGGTAACGATATGGCCGTTTAAGTCAAGCAGATAAATCTCGTAAACATCAGAGATAAGCTTCATATTGTTATCGCTCTTAACTGATTCCTTCTCTTCGGCAGTAGCCGCTCTCTTCTTAACGAGGATATCCTGAACGGTGGTATAAACGTCGTTATCACGAAGAGCGTTGATTAAAAACGCGACCGAAGAAATAAAAGTGGTAATAGGAGAAGAATTTACTACTTTTATTACTTCTTTGAAAACCCCTATTCCCAAACACCTAACATCTGTTCCCGAACTTTTTAGATACATGGAAGCAACCGCTTATTTTGTTATGTCCATTGTACGTGAAGCGTATGATAACGGATTGCATCTAAAGGATGTAGATTACTGTTGTCCTCTGTATTCTCTCTGGACTTCGCAAGTTTTACGAGCATGAAAAAAGTTAAACGCCATCATCCTCGCACATTGCTCCACAAAGTAATTATAAAAAAGACGGTGACCCAAATTGGTTACCGTCCTTTAAGCATATTTACTTCAATAGATTTTCGTTATGAAAAAATCCTCATCGGGAACGAAAGCACCCTTCAGCTTGTAGAAGCCGTAGAGTTCCTTCCCGTTGGCTGTTCTTGAGTTGTCAGTCGTTATATCCACATTCCACCAAGTTCCGTCATAGTACACGCGGTTCCAAGTGTGCCGATCTACGTTGTTCCTACGGGATATTCCGTCAACAGCGTAGCAAGGGATACCTTGACTACGGCAGAATGCGGCGAACAGGTGGGAAAAGTCAAAGCAAATACCTTGCTTGGTTTGCAGCGTCTTGCGAACATCAAAGTATTGGAAGAGTGGATAGCAGTCGTAGTCGTACTCAAAGTTAGATACGATCCAATCATAAAATGCTCGCACCTTTTCTTCGTCGGTTTCACAACCGGCACATATTTCGTCAGCAAGTTCTACCGTTTGTGTGTCCCACAGGGTATCTCTGCCGTTGGAAAGATACGGAGCTTCCGGTTTGTAGACGAAATTATATGAGAAGAATAGAAGCACTGCAATAAACGCTGTTAGTGCCAAAACACAAATTTTCGTCAGCAGTTTGTCTTTGCCGGAACTATTATCGACAATACCAAAGTACATCATTTCGATAGCCGTTACCACAAACGTCAACATCGGCAGAATCCTGCGGCAGGAAAGAGCGCTAACAATACTCATTACCATAACGAAGAATAGAACAGTAAGTACAACTGCACGCATAGGTGTTGACCGTATTTTCAGGACGAAAAATAAGGTCGGCAATGCTGACAGCAAGTAGAACGTCACCAGCATCGGTGAAAGCTCAAAGAAGGCTTTCAGATATATGCCCAACAGCAGATTGTATGCCGCCAGGACGAAAAAGATAATAAGGCCGGATTTCGACTGCAATGTGATTGCAAACAATTTGGATCTCTTCACGATAAGTCCTCAATTCATTTGTAAATTCACATTGCAACAGTTCGTTTTCCAAATCTAAAACATTTAATTTTGATGATTCTTTCCCTTGATTTTGCCCTTATTATCGCTCTGGGCGAGGGCAAAACAGTGTAACACGTTATGTTGGGATGAAATGAGTTGTTTGCGAAAACCCCTTTGTTTTCAACGGTTTTAGAGCATTTTACGGTTTGTTATAAACTGCCTATAACACTACGAAATTTTGTGTTTGACAAATTTATTTTAAATTAAAAATTAAAAGATAAAATCATAACCACCCGTCAAATGCAATAGTAAAATAAAGGTAGACACATGGAAAACCACCATGTATCTACCTTTTTCTTATGCTAAAATATAACGGGAGGTATAAAAATGAAAAAAGGACAAAAAAGACGAGTATGGACAAAGGAACAAAAATTAGAAATTA
>JAZRNX010000023.1:0-13275 GCA_045648365.1 Acutalibacteraceae bacterium | reverse complement strand
ATAAGATTATTCCGAAACTTTATGTAGACAACGCAGAGGGAAAACTTGATGACGACCGACTAAGCTCAATGGTTGATGATTTGCAAAAGGAATCTGTCGCAATTAGGAAAGAACTTTTAGAGCTTAGCGAGGATGCAGTGCTTACAAGCAAAAGCGATAATTACAAAATGTTCTTTGAACTTACAAGGAAGCATACCCATATAGAAACGCTTGACCGTGATACCTTGCTTACATTCGTTGATAGAATTGAGGTTGGACCTAAAATTTTGCCCGAAGGTAAAGTTAAGGCAAGTCATAGAAACTCAGAGTTTCAGCAAGAGATACGTATATTCTACAAGTTCGTGGGTGAAATGGACGAAATCAACAGAATTCAATAAAATATGCATAAAACTCAACCGTTTTAAGATGGGCGGGGTACACCAACCTCGTTAGCAGCTTCCATCTTAAAACGGTTGAGTGCGTCCTTAGCTTCGGGTACTACGTTCTTAGCCATCGTGAATTCACCCCTTTATATCGTAAATTCTTGCGTTTGCATTATTATTCTGTGAAAAAATTTCTTAGTTATTAAAGGAAAAATATGAGATTTTTTTCTTTGAAATATTTTTGTATAAAATATTATTGATAGCAAGTGAAATTTGTGCTATAATTACTGAGTATAATATGGGGAGGTATGTTTATGCGCGTCTTAGGGATTGACCCCGGCTATGCCATAGTTGGTTATGGTGTGGTTGATTATGATGGTTACCGTTTCAAAACAGTGGGTTATGGCGCCATTACTACACCTGCTCATACACCATTTGATGAAAGATTAAATCAAATTTACGAAGATATGCTTACGGTGATTGATAAGTACAAACCCGAGCATTTGGCTATTGAAAAACTTTATTTTAACACCAATACAACCACCGCTATTGACGTTGCGCAGGCAAGAGGAGTAATACTTCTTGCGGCCAAGCAGAAGGGTGTCAAGGTGTTTGAATATACGCCTCTTCAAGTTAAACAGTCGATAACGGGTTATGGCAAGGCGGAAAAGCATCAGGTGATGGAAATGGTTAAAAGTTTTTTATCCCTTTCGTGTGTACCTAAACCCGACGATACCGCAGATGCTCTGGCAATTGCAATTTGCCATGGTCACAGTGCCGCCAGCGCCTATGGAAAACTTTCGAAGGAGATTAAATAATGATTGCATCTTTAAACGGAAAACTAATTTTAAAAGAACCCACCTTTGCTGTTGTTGAATGTGGCGGCGTTGGTTTTAAATGCTTTATAACTCAAAATACTTACTCTAAACTTGGAGCCGTTGGTGAAACAGTATTTCTTCATACATATTTGGCCGTTAGGGAAGATGCGATGGACCTATATGCATTTGATAGTGTTGACGAACTTGAATGTTTTAAACTCATTACTTCGGTAAGCGGTGTGGGTTCAAAAATTGGCCTTGCAATGTTATCAGAATTTACTGCAGATAAAATCAGTTTGTTTATCGCGTCTGGTGATGCCAAATCACTCACTGCCGCTTCGGGTGTTGGTATTAAACTTGCTCAGAGAATAGTTTTGGAACTTAAAGATAAAATCGGCTCAATTTCTACGTCTGATTTTACTGATATAAAAGCCATTGGAAATGCTACTGCAAATTCCACTTCAAAAGAGGCTGTAGAGGCGTTGGTTTCTCTTGGATACACTCAAAGCGACGCATCGTTGGCTGTTGGCCGATTGGATCAGTCATTATCTGTTGATGAACTGATTAAACAAGCACTTAAATCTTTAGCTAGGAGGTTTTAATTAATGATAGATGAAATGGATTTTGAAAATCGAATTGTATCTCCCGAATATTCAGGTGTCGATGAAGATACTGAAGTTACATTAAGACCTAAAACCCTATCCGAATATGTGGGACAGGTTAAAGCAAAAGAAAATTTAAGTATTTATATCAAGGCTGCAAGAGGGCGCCACGAGTCCCTTGACCATGTGCTTCTATATGGCCCTCCTGGTCTTGGAAAGACAACCCTTTCGGGTATAATAGCCAGAGAAATGGGCGTTAATTTAAGGGTTACTTCGGGACCTGCCATTGAAAAACAAGGTGATTTAGTAGCAATTCTAACATCTCTTAACGAGGGTGATGTGCTGTTTATTGACGAGATTCACCGTCTCTCCAGAAATGTGGAGGAAATTCTTTATCCAGCTATGGAAGATTTTTCTCTTGATATTATCCTTGGAAAAGGCCCATCTGCCCGTTCAATTCGTCTTGATGTTCCGCATTTTACTTTGGTCGGTGCTACTACCCGTTCAGGACAACTTACTGCGCCATTACGCGACAGATTCGGCGTTTTACTCCGTCTTGAACTTTATTCACCTGAAGAACTAGCCCAGATAGTTACTCGCTCTGCTGGAATTTTAGGCATAGATATTGAGCCTGAAGGTGCTTTGGAAATTGCATCCCGTTCAAGAGGAACACCAAGAATAGCCAACCGCCTTTTAAGGCGTGTCCGCGATATTGCGCAGGTTGAATTTAATGGGATAATTACCGAAGATGTCGCCGCATCTGCTCTAAAAAGATTTGAAATTGATGAACTTGGTCTTGATGATTTTGACCGCCGAATGTTAGACGCAATCATTAAGAACTACGGCGGTGGTCCCGTGGGCCTTGATACCCTTGCAGCAGCAGTAGGTGAAGAGGCAATTACCATTGAGGATGTATATGAACCGTATTTAATGCAAATCGGTTTCTTATCTCGCACACCCAGAGGAAGATGTGCAACTCCTGCAGCTTATGCGCATTTGGGCTATGAGCCAAGTGGTTCACAGCAAACCTTACTTTAAGAAGGATTTTAAATGAGAGAAGTTATTGGATTTAATGATTTTGAACTTATAGATGCCGATGACGGTAACCGTCTGGAGCGTTGGGGGGATATTATTCTCATTCGCCCCGACCCACAGGTTATATGGAATGAAGGCAAAAAAGATAAGCGTTGGGATGATGCTCACGCAATATACCACCGTTCAAATAGCGGCGGCGGATATTGGGAAAAACTAAAAAATGTACCTGATGTATGGAGTATAGGATATGAAGGACTTACCTTCAGATTGAAACCTATGGGCTTTAAACATACGGGACTATTTCCCGAACAAGCGGTTAACTGGAGTTTGGCAAGAAAACTTATTGAGGAAGAAAATCGTGAGATTTCTGTACTTAATTTGTTTTCTTATACAGGTGCCGCTACTTTGGCTTGTCTTAAAGCAGGGGCTAGGGTTACACATGTAGATGCCTCTAAAGGCATGGTTAACTGGGCAAAAGAAAACGCAGTTGCCTCCGGTTTGGCGGATAAACCTGTAAGATGGCTTGTTGATGACTGTATGAAATTCGTCAAACGTGAGATTAGACGAGGTAATAAATATGACGCTATAATTATGGACCCGCCTTCTTATGGCAGGGGACCCGGCGGCGAAGTATGGAAACTTGAACAACAACTGGGAGAATTACTCTCGGATGTGGGTGAAATTTTAAGCGACGACCCTGTATTTTTCTTTTTGAATTCATATACGGGTGGACTTTCTCCCACAATTCTTAACTATATGGTTAAGCAGAATATAGCTAAAAATCTATCGGGTGAAGTTTACACCGATGAAATTGGCTTAAAAATAACTAATAGGGATATGGTATTGCCTTGCGGCAGCACTACTATTTGGAAGAAAAGGTAAAATGGATAATATTATCGAAGTCAACAATGTTACATTTGAATATAGTGACGGCGACCGTAAAAAAACCGTTATTAAAGATTTTAGTGTCACTTTCGAGAGAGGTAGTTTCACTGTAATCTTAGGTCATAATGGCTCGGGTAAATCTACTCTTGCTAAACTGCTTAACGGTTTATATAAACCCGATAAAGGTGATGTCTTTGTTAATGGACTAAATACCCGTGATGAAGCAGGGGAAATAGATATTCGCCGCAGAGTCGGCATGGTTTTTCAAAATCCCGATAATCAGTTGGTGGCTTCTATCGTTGAAGAAGATGTTGCCTTTGGTCCTGAAAATTTGGGACTTGCTCCCGATGAGATAAGAAACCGCGTGGATAATGCTTTGAAATCTGTTGGTATGTACGAGCAGAGAGAATCAACGCCGCATCGACTTTCAGGCGGTCAGAAACAAAGAGTTGCCATTGCAGGTATTATTGCCATGGAGCCCGAGTGTATTGTTCTAGATGAACCAACGGCTATGCTTGACCCTAAAGGCAGAGCAGAAATTATTTCTACGGTCCAGAAACTTAACAAAGAAAAAGGTATTACCGTAATTCTTATAACTCACTTTATGGAAGAAGCGGAAAACGCCGATAGAGTAATCGTTATGAATGAAGGAAGCATTATTGCGGATGCGCCGCCAAAGACCGTATTTAACGATATTTCTATGCTTAAAAGCGTGGGACTTGATGTGCCTCAGACTACCGAATTGCTATATTCTTTAAAGCAGGGTGGTATGAAAATCCAAACAGATGTAATTTCAATCGAAGAAACAGCCGAAGAAATTTATAAGGCGCTTCATTTGGAGGAAATTTAATTGTCAACTATTCTCGAAGTTAAAAATCTGACCCACAAATATACGGGTCAATCCAATTTCATAAATGACGCTATAAGCAACATAAGTTTCGGTGTTGAAGCGGGGGAGATTATTGGTATTATTGGGCATACGGGCTCGGGTAAATCTACCCTTGTTCAGCATTTGAACGGTCTTTTAAAACCTACCGAAGGCGAGATTTTTTTAGACGGAGAAAATATTTGGGATAACCCAAAAGAAATCCGCAAAGTGCGTTTCGATGTTGGTCTTGTCTTTCAGTATCCAGAATATCAATTGTTCGAAGAAACAGTTTTTAAGGATATATCCTTCGGACCTAAAAATATGGGCCTTATCGGCGAGGAACTCGATAACCGCGTTCGTGAAATTTGCGCGCTTGTAGGCGTTAAGGAAGAATATTTTGAGGTTTCACCCTTCGACCTTTCGGGCGGAGAAAAACGCCGTGTAGCTATAGCGGGAGTTATGGCGATGCGTCCTAAGGTTATAGTCTTTGATGAGCCCATAGCCGGTCTTGACCCAAAGGGTAGACAGGATGTTATAAAAATGATAAGCGACTACCGTAATGCGTATGATGCCACAGTTATTATCATTTCTCATAATATGGAAGATATGGCTGTGCTTACTGATAAACTTATTGTTTTAAACAAGGGTAACCTTGTTATGTTTGATGAAACTGCCAAGGTTTTTGCAAGGGCAGATGAATTGAAAAAAATTGGACTTAATGTGCCTATAGTTACTCAAGTTATGGCGAAACTTAAGAGTAAAGGTATTGATATTCCCGATAATATTCTAACAGTTAATGATGCGGTAAAGGTGCTACTTAATCTAGGAAAAGGCGGTGACGCCCATGATTAAGGATATTACATTCGGTCAGTACTATGAAACAAAATCTAAGATTCATAGGCTGGACCCAAGAACAAAAATACTATTACTTTTAGCATTATTGGTTTTTATATTTTTATGTAAAAACTTTGTGAGCATTGGCGTTTTAACCGCTTTTGTCTTGGTTTCCGCATTTATTACAAAAATACCCTTAAAGGTATATTTGAAAAATATCAAAGTAATTTTACCTGTTGTTATTTTCACCGCTCTTATCAATCTGTTTTATAGCGGTGGTGAAGAAATTTTACTACAGTTTTGGAAACTTACCATTACTACCGATGGTGTAATTCGCGCCTTATATATGGCTGTGAGAATAGTTGTACTGATATTTACAAGCTCTATCCTTACTTACACAACGACGCCAAACGACCTTACCGACGCTATTGAGAGGCTTTTAATGCCACTAAAGTTTATAGGTCTTGGCACTGCTGTTCATACGGTAGCCATGATGATGACTATTGCTCTTCGGTTTATTCCCACTTTAGTGGAAGAAACAGATAAAATTATGAGCGCCCAAAAAGCAAGAGGTGCTGACCTTGAAAACGGGAAATTAATTGAAAGAATAAAGGCTCTAATTCCAATACTCATACCGCTTCTTATTTCCTCAGTTAGAAGGGCATACGAACTTGCTGAGGCAATGGAGTGCCGTTGTTATAACGGCGGAGAGGGAAGAACAAGAATGAAACAGTTGAAATTCCGATTCGGCGATTTAGTTTCTGCAGTAATTTCCGTAGCCGTTTGTGTAGCTGTTTTATTCTTAAATAAATTGTTTTAAAGTGACATTATGAAAAAATTACTATTAACAATTTCATACGATGGTACCGATTATCACGGTTGGCAAATTCAACCTAACGGGATAACTGTTCAGGAAGTTATGGAAAACTCCCTTGAAAAGTTATTGGGCAAAAAAACAGCAATTACAGGTTGTAGCCGTACCGATGCTGGAGTTCACGCCAAGGAATTTTGTTTGCATCTTCTTTGCAAAGATAATATTCCTGAAAAAGCGTTTTTAACAGGACTAAATTCTATTCTTCCTAAGGATATTTCGGTAAAAAAGTGCATTGATGTTGATAAAGATTTTCACGCGCGGTTTGACTGTAAGGGTAAAACCTATATTTACAATCTTTATGAGGGCCTTACCGACCCATTTTTGTCAAGATATGCCCTTAGAGTAGATAAATTGCCAAATGAAGAATTAATGAATGAGTTTTGCAAGAATCTCATTGGCACACATGATTTTTTTGCTTTTTCATCATCGGGCAGAACTGTAGAAGATACAGTTAGAACTGTAACCGAATGTTCGTACCATAACGAAGGAAACCGCGGATATTTCAAAATCACCGCTAACGGATTTCTCTATAATATGGTCAGAATTGCCGTTGGAACATCTTTAGAGGTGGCGGAAGGCCGTTTATCTCCAGAGTGTGCTATACGCGCATTTGAAACAAGAGATAGGGGCGTACTTGGAAAAACCATACAACCTCAAGGATTATTTTTAGATAAAGTATTCTATTGATTTTTATTAATAAAGTGGGTGAGTGTATTGCCAGAATATAAGAAGAAAAAGGTTAAGGGTAGAAGTAAACAAAAAAATACAATCAACACAAATAGCGATGTAAAAATGAAACCCTCAAAAAGAGGTATTGATACCCCCCCATCTAATGTAAAAGTGGTTAAGGGCGGAAAACTTGTGCGAATGAGAAAAGTCCGTATTTTAACGGCAACAGTAGCTGTTATTGTTCTTTTCTGTATAGCACTTGATTTTATATTGCCTGTAGGTCTTATTGAATATGTAACTAATTTCACCGCGAGTCTAGGCGGCGGAAATTATCCTATTTCTGTTTTTGGCAGCGATATTCTCGATGTTAAGTATAGTAGCACGGGTTACTTTATGCTCACTGATACTAAATTAACCGCTATTAACGATTCGGGCAAGGAGATTTTGTCTATTAACCATGGATATTCTAATCCTTACCTTGTAACCAGTGAAACAAGAGCATTGGTTTTTGACCAAGGAGGGAATGAGGTTTGTATATATAACCTTAAAGAAAAAACCAATGACCTTGTAACTAAAGAAAAAATAGTTAATGCATCTATAGGTCGCAACGGCACTTTTGCCATTGTTACCCATTCTGCCAGTTATGCGGCAAGTGTAACTGTTTATGATAAAAATTCAGCAATTCTTTATGAGTGGAATTCCGCCAAAGACCTTATAAGCAGTGTCACAATTTCGGGAAGCGGTAAGGAAATTGCTGTGGGTACTATTCGTGTAGAAAACGGTCAGTATAAAACCGCAGTGCAGATTTTACCGTTTGATTCTGCTTCCGCTAAATTTACAACCGATTTAAACGGACAAATTCCTCTAATGCTAGATAGTAACAATAAAGGTATTTCGGTAATTAGTGAAAATGCATATAATTTTATTCGTTGGAATAAAAATGATAAAACCGAGATAAAAAGTGATTATAGTGTCGATAAATTTCGTAAATCAAGCGGTAGAATACTGCTTTCTTTAAATCACGAAGGAAATAAAAACGAAAATATTATTATGCTTTTAAACACCAAAGGCCATAAAATTTGCGAATTTAAATATGATGGTAATATTACGGATATAGCACCCTATGGAAATCATATCTATTGTCTTACAGATGATAAGATAATTATTCTCGATAAAGATGGTAATATTCTTCGCAGCGGAAAAGGTAGTTACGGGGCCACCCGTATAAAAGTCTTGGGTTCAAACAGTGTTGCGGTTATTTCTAATACGAGCATTGAAAAAATCACATTAAATAAAGAGGGCGATTAATTTGAGTATAATACTTGATGTAATTGTTATAGGCATAGTTTTATTGTGTGTTATTCTATCTGCAAAAAAGGGCTTTGCGAAATCTATAATTGAAGTGGCGGGTTTTGTTGCAGCAGTTATTCTTGCAATTTCTGTCAGCGGACCTTTGGCAGAAATTACATATGATAAGGTTATAGAGCCGTCTGTAATTAAGGTTGCAGAGGAATCTTCAGCAGCAGCTGACCAGAACATCCAAGATAATATTTCTTTAATTTCTGATAAAATTTGGGAATCATTACCTGATTTTGTTAAAAATAATTCGGCGGATATAAACCAAAACAATATTTTAAATAGTGTTAATATAGATACAAGTGACACGGTAACTAGTGTTGCAGAGAAAGTATCACAAACTGTTGCAAAACCGGTTGTTTCTAAAATGCTTTCTGCCCTTTATGCAGTGATTATTTTAGTTGTGCTTCTTATACTTGTAAAGTTTTTGGCAAAACTTATTAATCCTCTCTTCAATTTTAGCGTAATAGGTAAACTCAACCGAACTCTTGGCGGCGTTTTAGGTCTTTTAAAGGGCATATTAATATCGGCGGTTTTCTGCGCCGTGGTTTCTTTAATTATTTCCTTTACTAAAGAAGGATTTTTATGCTTTACCAGTGAGTCAGTTGAAAATTCGTTTATAGTAAGTAGAATCATTTCGGTTTTACCGTTTTTAAAATAGTTTCCCAAGGAGATTTAACCCATGAAATTGTGTTCAAAATGTAAAAAGCGTCCCGCAGTGGTATTTATTTCAAACCCTGCTAATCCATCATCTGAGCCCGAGGGCCTTTGCCTTATGTGCGCAAAAGAGCTCGGGATTAAGCCTGTTGATGATATGCTTAAAAGTATGAATGTTACTGATGAGGATATCGAAATGATGAGTAATCAGTTTATGGAGATGATGTCACCAGAAGGTGTAGATGATGAGTCACTTAACGATGAAACCTTTGATTTAGGAACAGCTCCAGCCATTCCTTTTCTTAAAAATATGTTTGGTTTTGGCGATGATTCTAAGGAAGAAAAAGGCGATGCTAAAGCCTCGAAAGAAGATAAGCCAAAAAAGAAAAAAAGGCGTTATCTTGACCAATTCTGCACTAACCTCACTCAGCGTGCCAAGGAAGGTAATCTTGATAGAATTATAGGCAGAGATAAAGAACTTTATCGCACTATTCAAATTTTATCACGCCGTTCTAAAAATAATCCTTGCCTTATCGGTGAACCTGGTGTGGGTAAAACGGCTATTGCAGAAGGACTTGCTATAAGAATTGCCGAAGGCAATGCCCCCGCGCGTCTTCTTGATAAAGAGATACTTCTTTTAGACCTTACTGGACTTGTTGCAGGAACACAGTTCAGAGGGCAGTTTGAAGCTCGTGTAAAAGGCCTTATTGGGGAGATTAAGGATGCAGGAAATATAATTCTTTTTGTTGATGAAATCCACAATCTTGTCGGTGCCGGTGATTCCTCTGAGGGTTCTATGAATGCCGCTAATATTCTTAAACCCGCCCTTTCAAGAGGTGAAGTACAGGTTATTGGTGCTACCACATTTAAGGAATATAGAAAATATATTGAAAAGGATGCCGCACTTGAACGCCGTTTCCAACCCATAACCGTTGAAGAACCCTCTATTGATGATGCAATTAATGTGTTAATGGGAGTTAAAGGTTATTATGAGGGTTATCACGGAGTTAAAATTCCTGATAATATTTTGAAAAAAGCGGTAATTTTATCTGAAAGATATGTTACTGATAGATTTTTGCCTGACAAGGCAATCGACCTTCTTGATGAGGCCTGCGCTTGTACGAGCCTTGAAAACAAGGCTATTGATGAACTTTATATTGCGAATAAAAAGGTAGCAGAAAGTTCATCTGCTCTTGACGAATTGACTGCCGATGTTAATAATACCGATTATGAAAAACAAGCTATGCTCAAGGCAGACATTGAAAAGTATAAAAATATCGCTAATGGCCTTTATGAGGCTGCTTCTGATAATACCGTAACCGAAAAGCAACTTGCTAAAGTTATCGAACTCTGGACGGGTATTCCTGCGTCTAAAGTTGAAGAAAGCGACCTTCAGAAGCTTTCAACCTTAGAGGAGAATCTTAATAAAAAGGTTATTGGTCAAGAGGAGGCAACACGCCTAGTTACCGCTGCTGTTAAGCGTTCTAGAGTTAAAACAAGCGCCGAACACCGTCCCGCTTCTTTTATATTTGTAGGTCCTACAGGCGTTGGTAAAACTGAGCTTGTTAAGGTTTTATCTGAGCAGTTATTCAGTACCCCCGAAACGCTTATCCGCCTTGATATGTCTGAGTTTATGGAAAAGCATTCTGTATCCCGACTCATAGGCGCGCCTCCAGGATATGTAGGCTTTGATGAGGCAGGACAACTTACCGAAAAAGTCAGAAGGAAGCCTTATTCGGTTGTTCTTCTTGATGAAATTGAGAAGGCGCACCCTGATGTTTTAAATGTTCTTTTGCAGATTCTTGATGACGGCCGTGTAACCGACGCGCAGGGAAGAACTGTTAACTTTGAAAACACAATAGTTGTTATGACTTCTAACGCTGGTAGTGATAGAAGTGATAATCTTCTTGGCTTTGGCAAGACCGAGAAAGAGGCTTCAAAAGAGAAAGCACTCAAAGCCCTCGGTGACTTTTTGCGTCCAGAATTCTTGGCGAGGGTGGATGAGGTTGTTGTATTTTCGCCCCTTACTGCAGAATCCCTTTCAAAAATTGCTAACCTTATGCTCGGTGAACTTGCTGAAAGTTTAAGTGAAAAGAATATTGCATTTGATTTTGGCAAAGATGTTTGCGATTATATTGCTTCTAAATGTGATGGCACCAAAACAGGCGCACGAGAGCTTCGTAACATTATCCGCCGTGAAATTGAGGATAAAATCGTTGATATGATAATCGAGAATGAAGGCGGTTTCTCCGCAGTAAAAACGGCTGTTAAGAAAAATGCTATCATTATTGATGCGATTTAACTAATAGTTATGAATATGAATATTTTTAAAGATATTAAATTATTTCTTTTTGATATGGATGGAACGCTTTATCTTGGAAATCAGCTTTTTGATTTCACCAAAGAACTTTTAAGTAAAATTAAAGATAGCGGTAAGAAATATTTGTTTATGACAAATAATTCTTCAAAAAGCGTTACTGATTATATCAAAAAACTGGAAAAACTGGGGATTGAAAGCACCTGTGAGGATTTTATCACCTCCTCTCAGGCAACGGCTTATTATCTTAAAAAACATCATAATGATAAGGTTTTATATGTATGTGGAACCAATTCTTTAAAAGAGGAATTGGCAAAAGAAGGTTTCGCAATTACGGACAACACCGATGATGCAGAGTGTATCGTTATGGGCTTTGATACGGAGCTAACATTTAAAAAGCTTTATGATATTTCCTATATGTTGAGTACTCGCGATTTGCCATATATTGCAACCAATCCCGATTATGTTTGTCCCACAGAGTTCGGTTCTGTGCCCGATTGCGGAAGTGTTTGTGATATGATTTATAATGCTACGGGCAAAAGGCCTATAGTTATCGGTAAGCCCGAGCCACTTATGCCCATGCTTGCTATGGAAAAGTATTGTGTAAATGGCAATGAAACTGCAGTTGTTGGCGATAGAATTTATACTGATGTTAAAAGCGGTATTAATGCGGGTTGTGTAAGCGTTCTCGTTATGAGCGGGGAAACCACGGAAGAAATTTTAAATGCCTCACCCAATAAACCGGATTTGGTTTTATCTTCAGCAAAAGAAATTTTAAATTCACTTAAATAACAAAAATAAAACACGGATATCTTCAAAGGAAGATATCCGTGTTTGGCGTCGCTAAGGGGATTCGCCGTATGCTCCGCATACTACCCGCTTGACGACCCAATGCTTCGCATTCGGTACCCGTCTGCACGCTCTAAGCTAAAAACAGTCCACTGGACTGTTTTATTTACGCTTAGACCTTCTCAGGTTCGAATTCTAAATATAAAATAAGACAGACGCACTGTAAAGCACATCTGTCTTATTTGGCGTCGCTAAGGGGATTCGAACCTCCGACCTACCGCTTAGGAGGCGGTCGCTCTATCCAGCTGAGCTATAGCGACATATTGGGTTTAATAATTTTATCCTAAATAACATACAATGTCAATAAGTAACCTGAATTTATATTAAAATTTTTTTAAAAATACTTGACTTAATAAAACCTTTGTGGTAATATAAGTCTTGTCGCAAATGCGGGTGTAGTTCAATGGCTAGAATCCCAGCCTTCCAAGCTGGTCGTGTGGGTTCGATTCCCATCACCCGCTCCAAAAGAGAAGTTATACCTTCGGGTATAGCTTCTCTTTTTATTTTGGTGGGAATCGAACAAGGAGGGAGCAATCTTTGATTGCGGAAGAAAACAGTTCGGTGAACTGTTTTAGCCGACGGGGCAACGAGCGTATGCGAGGCGATAGGCGCGTTGCGCCGGAATATTCCCATCACCCGCTCCAAAAGAGAAGTTATACCTTCGGGTATAGCTTCTTTTTTTATTTATTAAAATGAGTGTTTAAATCTTATTGCAAGTTGTTTTATAAATTTTTTCTGCAATTTTATGTATGAATTGAATTTCTTTATCATCCGCTTTTTTGATTTTTTGAAGCTTTGGTTTGCCCCAAATATTCAACATAGCGGGACCAATCCAAAAATACGGTTTTGTTTCCTTGAATAACCCTTCCAAAATGGAGAGGGCGGCCACAGCGGGTTTCATAAAAATAACCTTCATAATTGGCTTCATTATCGGAAAAAGCCATTTTGGAAAATGGTCAGTAATTCCTGTTAAGGTAATACCGGGATGTGCGATTGCCAAGTGCTTTTTAGGATGGTTTTTAAATAGCTCAAAATGGGCATACATCGAGTATCTTTTTGAGTTGCCGTAAATTAAACTCGATGCGGTTTTGTTTTTAAAATCTATATCATTAAAATCGGCTTTTGAATAGTAGTTGGCGATACTGCTCA
>JAZRNX010000022.1:0-38316 GCA_045648365.1 Acutalibacteraceae bacterium | reverse complement strand
AATTGCCATAGAAGGCGCAAAGCTATTTAACAAAATAGCCGAAGAAACGGGCGCAAATTTCCGTTACGAATATTCACCCGAATCCTTTACGGGTACAGAGCCTGAGTATGCCTTAGAGGTTTGCAATGCAGTTCTTGATATTTGGAAGCCCACACCCGATAGAAAAGCCATCATAAACCTTCCCGTAACCGTAGAATTATCTTCACCTCACGTTTACGCCGACCAGGTCGAGTATATGTGCGATAATCTTAAATACAGAGATGCGGTTGAGGTTTCTCTCCATCCCCATAATGACCGCGGTTGCGCCGTTGCTGATTGTGAACTCGGTATCCTTGCGGGTGCCGATAGAATTGAAGGCACCCTTTTTGGAAATGGTGAGAGAACGGGTAATGCGGATATTGTAACTTTGGCTCTTAATATGTATGCCCAGGGTGTTGACCCCGAACTTGATTTATCAAATATGCCTAAAATTGCAGAACTCTATGAGAGAGTTACAAGAATGCACGTTTACGACCGCCAACCTTATGCGGGTAAACTTGTTTTTGCCGCTTTTTCGGGCTCCCATCAGGATGCTATCGCCAAGGGTATGAAGTGGCGTGAAGAAACAAACTGCGATACTTGGACAGTACCTTACTTACCCATCGACCCCGCCGATGTTGGCAGAGAGTATGAAACTGATGTTATCCGCATCAATTCCCAGTCGGGCAAAGGCGGAATCGGTTATCTTCTTGAACATAATTTCGGTTATGTACTTCCTGCTAAAATGCGTGAGGATGTTGGTTATACCGTTAAGAGCGTTTCCGACCACGCCCACGCTGAGCTTTCACCTAAAGAGGTGCTTGATGTATTTACCGATACCTATGTAAATATAAATACACATATAAAACTTATTGATTATCACTTTACAAGAACGCCCGAAATTAATGTTGCCTTAACGGTTGAAATTGACGGCAAGCGTATGGATTTACACGCTACGGGTAACGGTCGACTTGATGCTGTAAGCAATGCGGTCAAAAACCGCCTTGGAATTGAATTTTCAGACCTTACATACGAAGAACACGCTCTTTCAATAGGCTCTTCTTCTCAGGCGATTACCTATGTGAGCATATTAAGAGAAAACGGACTTAAAGTTTGGGGAGCAGGTATCCACGATGATATTATTGCCTCCTCAATTAATGCCCTTTTCTCTGCCATAAACAGAAGTATAGGAGAATAAGGCTATGGGTATGACTTTAACACAAAAAATTCTTGCCGCCCACGCTGGTCTTGATAGCGTGGAGGCAGGTCAGCTTATCAGCGCCAAGCTTGATATAGTTCTCGGTAATGATATAACCACACCCGTTGCCGTTAACGAGTTTAACAAGGGCGGTTTCACCGATGTTTTCGATAAGGATAAAATCGCTATTGTTCTTGACCACTTTGTTCCCAATAAGGATATAAAGGCGGCAGAACAATCTAAAACTTGCAGAGAATTTGCCTGTAAAAATTGTATCAGCCATTTTTACGATGTTGGTAAAATGGGCATCGAACATGCCCTTTTACCCGAACAGGGTGTTGTAACTGCGGGTGACTGCATTATTGGCGCAGATAGCCATACTTGCACATACGGAGCCCTTGGCGCATTTTCAACAGGCGTCGGCTCAACTGATATGGCGGCAGGAATGGCAACAGGTACCGCTTGGTTTAAGGTGCCTTCGGCAATTAAATTTAATCTTACGGGTAAACTTAATGCTAATTGTAGCGGTAAAGATGTTATTCTTACCATTATCGGTATGATAGGCGTTGACGGCGCTCTTTATAAAAGTATGGAATTCGTAGGCGAAGGTGTTAAAAATCTGTCTATGGATGACCGCCTTTGTATCTGCAATATGGCCATAGAGGCGGGCGCTAAAAATGGAATTTTCCCCGTTGACGAAGTTACTATGAATTACCTTGAGGGCAGAAGTGAGCGTAAACCCGTGGTTTACGAAGCTGATAGTGATGCGGTTTACGAGAAGGTTATTGATATTGACCTAGGTAAAATCGTTCCCACCGTCGCTTGTCCCCACCTTCCCGAAAATACCCACCCTGCAAACGAACTATCTGATATAAAAATCGACCAAGTTGTAATAGGTAGTTGTACCAACGGCAGAATGGAAGATATGGAAGCGGCATTCGAGGTGCTAAAGGGTAAAAAGGTAGCAGACGGTGTTCGCTGTATTATAATTCCCGCTACTATGCAGATTTACCGCGAATGCGTAGAAAAGGGCTTTATAACCGCATTTATTGATGCGGGAGCAGTAGTTTCCACCCCAACTTGCGGACCTTGTCTTGGCGGATATATGGGAATTCTCGCTAAAGGTGAGAGATGTATTGCTACCACCAACCGTAACTTTGTAGGTCGTATGGGTCATACCGAGAGCGAAGTTTATTTGGCATCTCCTTTGACCGCCGCCGCAAGCGCATTAACAGGTTACATAGTAGATTTTAAGGAGGCGGAATAATGAATACAAAAGGTAAAGTTTTTAAATATCCCGATAATGTTGATACCGATGTTATAATTCCCGCCCGTTATCTTAATACCCCCGATGCCAAGGAATTGGCACTTCACTGTATGGAAGATATCGATACCGAGTTCGTTAAGAATGTAAAGAGCGGCGATGTTATGGTTGCAGGTTGGAACTTCGGTTGCGGCTCTTCCCGTGAACATGCCCCCTTGGTTATCAAAACCTGCGGCACAGGTTGTGTTATCGCAAAAAGTTTTGCAAGAATATTTTATAGAAATGCTATAAATATAGGTCTTCCAATTCTTGAATGTGAAGCGGCAGCAGAAGAAATAAGCGCAAATGATGAGGTAGAGGTTGATTTTGATACAGGTGTTATTACCAATATCACTACGGGTAAGACCTACAAAGCTCAGCCATTCCCACCCTTTATCCAAAACATCATTAAAAAAGGTGGATTATTGGCTTCCCTAAAGGAGAATTAAAATGAATAAGAATATAGCGGTGCTTGAGGGCGATGGAATAGGTCCCGAAATAGTCGCCGAAGCAATTAAAGTTTTAAATAAAGTGGCAGATAAATTCGGTCATAGTTTCGATTATAATTATGTGGATATAGGCGGTTGCTCTATTGATAAGCACGGTGTTCCCATAACTCGCGAAGGTATGGAAATCTGCAAAAATTCCGATAGTGTGCTTTTGGGTGCAGTAGGCGGTCCTAAATGGGATAACGTTGACCCATCCATAAGACCCGAAAAGGCACTACTTGCAGTTAGAAAAGAACTTAATCTTTTTGCAAATTTGCGCCCAACAAAACTTTTCCCCCAACTTAAAAACGCTTCACCCTTGAAAGCCGAAATAGTTGGAAACGGAATTGATTTACTAATTGTCCGTGAACTTACGGGCGGCGTTTATTTCGGAAGCCGTGAAACCAAAGAGGTGGGCGGCGAACTCGTAGCCACCGATATTATGCCCTATAGCGAAAGTGAAATTGAGCGTATTGGCAGAGTGGCTTTTAATACCGCTATGAAGAGAGGCAAGAAACTTGCATCTGTTGATAAGGCAAATGTTCTTGATACCTCTCGTCTTTGGAGAAAAACAATGCACCGCATAGCCGAAGAGTATAAAGAGGTAGAATTTACCGATATTCTTGTGGATAATACCGCTATGCAGCTTATTAAAAATCCCACACAGTTCGATGTTCTCGTAACTGAAAATATGTTTGGCGATATTCTTTCCGATGAGGCCTCAATGCTTACAGGCTCTATCGGTATGATGCCTTCCGCATCTCTTTCATCGGGAACGCTCGGTATGTATGAGCCAATTCACGGCTCTGCTCCCGATATTGCGGGTATGGATATAGCAAACCCCCTCGGTACAATTCTTTCTGCCGCTATGATGCTTCGTTATTCCTTTGATATGGAAAAGGAAGCCGACCTTATCGAAACCGCAGTTAATAAGGTGCTTGATGAGGGCTACCGTACAGGCGATATTATGGAAGACGGATTTAAAAAGGTATCTTGCAGCGAGATGGGTACCCTTGTGGCTGATAGAATTTAATGTAATCTATTGACAAACTTCAAGGAGAATGTTATGTTATTAACTAAACGATGGCGTTATTTGAAATAATTTTAGATCTATTTGATTTTTTGGAGGAAATAAAATGAATTTCAATAATATAAATTTCGATACCTATCTTAAAAATTATCCCGATAATAATGGATTTTTCGGTAAATACGGCGGATGCTATATTTCTGACGAGCTCAAAAAGGCAATGGAAGAAATCACCGAGGCCTATTTCACTATCTGTAAATCAAGCAAGTTTATAAGTGAACTTCGCAGAATAAGAAAGGATTTTCAGGGAAGACCTACTCCTATTTCCCATCTTGAACGCCTTTCGGGTTCCCTTGGTAATGTTCAGCTCTATGCCAAAAGAGAAGATTTAAACCATACGGGCGCTCATAAACTTAATCACTGTATGGGTGAAGCCCTCTTGGCTAAGTATATGGGCAAGAAGAAGGTTATAGCCGAAACGGGCGCAGGGCAACACGGTGTTGCTCTTGCTACCGCTGCCGCATATTT
Source organism: Acutalibacteraceae bacterium (assembly GCA_045648365.1). Classification (GTDB taxonomy): domain Bacteria; phylum Bacillota; class Clostridia; order Oscillospirales; family Acutalibacteraceae; genus UBA737. The sequence goes on along the minus strand of JAZRNX010000022.1, from coordinate 33,754 downwards.
CGGCCTTGAGTGCGATATTTATATGGGTTCTGTTGATATCAAAAAACAGGCCCCCAATGTTGCCAGAATGAAACTTTTAGGCGCAAACGTAGTTGAGGTTAAGGAAGGTCTTCAAACCCTTAAGGAAGCTGTAGACGCTGCTTTTGCCGCTTATGCAAACGAATACAAGGATGCTATTTATTGTATAGGTTCTGTTTTAGGCCCCCATCCGTTTCCTATGATGGTAAGGGATTTCCAGAGTGTTGTGGGAATTGAGGCAAGAGAGCAGTTTGTGGGTATGACAGGGGAACTCCCCGATGCCGTTGTTGCCTGTGTTGGCGGCGGCTCCAACGCTATGGGCATCTTCTCGGGCTTTTTAAATGACCCTGTTGATATTTACGGAATTGAGCCTCTGGGTCGTGGTACGAAACTCGGTGACCACGCCGCAAGTTTAAAATACGGAACGGAGGGCATTATGCACGGTTTTAACAGTATAATGCTTAAGGATGAGAATGGTGAACCCGCTCCCGTATATTCCGTAGCAAGCGGTCTTGATTATCCTTCATCCGGTCCCGAACACGCCTTCTTGCAGGAAATCGGTAGAGTTAAATATGATGTTATCACCGATGACGAAACCTTAGATGCCTTCTATAAGCTTTCTCGACTTGAAGGCATTATCCCCGCCATTGAAAGCGCTCACGCCGTTGCTTATGCAATGAAACTTGCAAAGGAAATGGGTAGAGGTTCAATTCTTATTAACCTTTCTGGTAGAGGCGATAAGGATATGGATTATATAATAGAAAAATACGGTATCAGATAAAACTGCCTCAGTTAGTGCAGAATAAAAGAAAAGCAAAGTTCCCTTTAAGTTTTAAACTTAAAGGGAACTTTTTATATGCTATTTATTAATTGCTTTTTATTAAATCTGGGGAGTAGGGGATAAATTCTATCTCTTTAAAATTATCCGCTAAAAGCTCTGATAGGGGCTTCACTATTACATTTTCAGTGGCATAATGTCCGCCGTCAAAAACCGAAACACCTGAATTTACAGCATCAATAAACACATTGTGCTTAATATCGGCGGTAAGAAGAGCATCAAAGTCAAAACTAATTGCTTCCTTTAAAAACTCACCGCCGCTTCCTGAACAGACAAGTACTCGGTTTATATTTCGCTCACCCGAAACATATCTTACTGAAAAATTAAGTTTTTCTTTAATAAGCGCGGCAAAATCTTGAGGGGCGAGCCCGTCTGCCTCGGCGCTTCTTAGGGCAAAACCGTTTTCTGCAACGAAGGGTTTAATGTTTTTAAGTCCCAAAGCCTCGCATAGCCTAACTGTAACACCGTCATTGGCGATATCAAGATTTGTGTGCATACTGATTACCGCAATATCATTTTTGATAAGCTTATAAACAATGCTGTTTTCAGTAATAGATTTAAGTCCGCCGAAAATTACGGGGTGATGGGTTACAATAAGGTTGCAGCCAAGTTCTTTTGCCTTTTCTATTGCGGTAATATCGCAGTCAAGACAAACTAAAACTTTTTTTACTGCCTCATTACTGTCGCCCACTAAAAATCCCGCATTATCGAAATCGCAAGCGGTATCAAGGGGATATCTTTGAGATAGGAAATTAAAGATGTCTTTTACTTTAATCATAGCTTCTTACCAAAGGAATCCTTAAGAGCGACAGTGCGGTTAAAGACAATTTTATCAGCGGTAGAATCGCTATCAACACAGAAATAACCCTGACGCATAAACTGGAAAGTATCGCCCACTTTAACGCCTTTTAAGGAACTATCTATCTTACAGCCTGAAAGCACGGTAAGAGAATCTGGGTTAAGATTATCAGCAAAGGAGGATACACCTTCTTCATCACTGGGGTTTTCAACATTGAAAAGTCGGTCGTAAAGACGAATTTCGGTATCAATAGAGTTACCCGCATCAACCCAGTGCAGTGTACCCTTAACCTTTCTGCCGTCGGGGGTTTCACCGCCGCGGCTTTCGGGGTCATAGATGCAGTGAACTGCGGTTATATTACCTTCGCTATCGGTCTCGCAAGAGGCATACTTAATATAGTATGCACCCTTAAGGCGAACCTCTTTTTCGGGGCAGAGGCGGAAATATTTTCCGGGAGGATTAAGCATAAAGTCCTCCTGCTCGATAAATATTTCTCTTGAGAAGGTAACCGCTCTCTTGCCAAGTTCTGGCTTATTCGGGTTGATTTCAACCTCTATTTCCTCGGTCTTGCCATCAGGATAGTTATCAATAATAACCTTTAAAGGCCTTAACACTGCCATTGCTCTATCGGCATTCTCATTAAGATAATCACGAACACAGGATTCTAAAAGGGCATAGTCAATAACGCTATATGCCTTAGAAACACCGATTTTATCAACGAATGTTCTTACAGCCTCGGATGGATAACCCCTTCTTCTCATACCGCAAAGGGTTGCCATACGGGGGTCGTTCCAACCTGAAACCAGATTATCGTTAACCAGCTTTAAGCACTTGCGTTTGCTGGTTAGAGTGTAGTTAACATTCATACGGGCAAACTCGATTTGTCTAGGAGGATTTTCGATATCTGCTGCCTCAAGCACCCAGTTGTATAAGGGACGGTGATTTTCAAACTCTAAGGAGCAAAGGGAGTGGGTAACACCCTCTTTAGCGTCGCTTAAAGGATGAGCGAAATCATACATAGGATAAACGCACCATTTATCACCTGTGCGGTGGTGGTGAGCTTTTAATATTCTATAAATAATGGGGTCGCGCATATTGATATTGGATGAAGCCATATCAATTTTAGCGCGAAGCACCATACTGCCTTCCTCGAATTCACCCGCGGTCATACGCTTAAATAAATCGCGGGTTTCCTCGATGGGACGGTCACGGTAAGGACTGTTTTGACCTGCCTCAGTGAGAGTACCGCGCATTTCCTTAATCTCTTCGGGGGTTGACTCATCAATGTAAGCAAGTCCCTTATCAATAAGGCGTAGAGCGCACTCATAAATGAAATCGAAATAATCAGAGGCATAGTAAAGGTTATCCCACTTAAAGCCAAGCCATTCAATATCTTCCTTTATAGCGTCAACATACTCAACATCTTCTTTTGTGGGGTTGGTATCATCAAGGCGGAGATTGCATTTTCCGCCGTATTTTTCTGCAGCGCCAAAATCAATGCAAATGGCCTTGGCATGACCTATATGAAGATATCCGTTTGGCTCGGGTGGGAAACGGGTTTGCACCTTATTGTAAACACCCTCAGCCAAGTCCTCATCTATAAAATCGTGGATGAAATTTTGGTTTTTTATAACCTCATTTTCTTCATTTAAAACCTTGTTTTCTTCCATTTTTAAAAACCTCTTAAAGTGAATTAATCATTGTATCGATACGCTCAAAACAACGCTCACGACCTAAAACCTTCATAATGCTGCAAAGGTCGGGGGTGTTTCTTCTGCCTGTAACCGCAATACGAAGTACGGTGCTTAAATCTCCCGCACTTCCTTTATAGGCATCGGGGTTTGCTTTATATTCCTTAGTGTCAGCGCAGAAATTAAGGATGGGGCAAACCGCCTTAATTCTGTCAAACCAACCTTGCTTATCATCATTTTCGTTGTAAACCTTCTTATATTCGGTGAGAAATGCCTTGGCATCTTCTGCCGAGATATTTTCGGGGAGTTCAAACGAAGGTGTATATAAACTATCAAAAAAGTATGCGAAATACTCTTTTGCCTCGTTCCATTTGGCAATATCCTTGCGGGGCTTTTTAGAGTCATCTCTATCAATACCGAGCATCGCCTTGGAGAAATCTGGGTCAGCGGTTAAAAGTTCATAAAATTCCTCGTCAAATTCCTTAGCCCAAGCAGTAAGTTTATTGTAAACAGTTTCGCTGGACATAGCCGCAACCTTGATTTTACTTACATCGTTAAGCTTGTTTTCATCGAAAAGCGCTCCCGAAACACTCATCTTCTTAAGATTAAACTTAAAGGTGCTTAAAGGAGCATCGGGATTTGCTCTACGCCAATCTTCAAAATCGGAAGCGGCAATGGTCATAAGATATTCGATAACGCTTTCCGAGTCATAACCCTGTTCCGCAAAGAAATGAACGGCTGCTTCCGGGTCTTTTCTCTTGGAAATCTTACGCTTTGCGCCGTTATCAAGTTTCATAATAGGTGAAACATGACCGTATTTAGGCACCTTAAAGCCAAGAAGTTTGAAAAGTTGAATGTGCTTAGGCACAGATGAAATCCATTCATCACCGCGAAGCACATGGGTAGTATGCATAAGATGGTCATCAATAGCGTGAGCAAAATGATAGGTGGGAATGCCATCAGATTTAAGAAGAACAAAATCTTCATCGTTTTCGGGCATTTCTATTTTACCCTTTATGGTATCTTCAAATGTTATGCGGTTTTCTTCACTTCCGGGGGAACGAAGGCGGATAACGAAAGGTTTGCCGTTGTCAATAAGCGCCTTTGCTTCAGGGAAGGTGATATTTCTATGTTTTGCAAATTCGCCGTGATAACCTGTGCGGATTTTTTGGGATTCCTGTTCGTTTCTTACGGCTTCAAGTTCCTCTGCGGTACAGAAACAGGGATAGGCAAGTCCTTTTAAAATTAAATCCTTAACATAGGTCTGGTAAATCTCGGCGCGTTTGCTTTGCTGATAAGGGCCATAAACACCACTTTCTTCGGTGCCGCTTATAAAACCTTCATCAATATTTATGCCGAAGCGATTAAGACCGTCAATGATATCCTCAATGCCGCCCTCAACCTCGCGCTTTTTATCAGTATCTTCAATACGGGTAAAGAATATTCCGTTTGTGCTTGTAGCGGTAATACGGTTAACAAGTGAGGTGAAAAGGGTGCCAAGATGCAAATATCCTGTGGGGCTGGGCGCAATTCTTGTTACCCTTGCGCCTTCGGGGAGATTTCTTTCGGGGTACAAATTTTCATAGTAATCTGGTGTTTTATCAATATGGGGCAGTAAAAGGTCTGCCAGTGCTTTATAGTCGGTCATTATTTCTTCTCCTTAGAGAGCAATTTAGAAAGTTCGGACATAAATGTATCAATATCCTGAAATTGACGGTAAACAGAGGCAAAGCGCACATAGGCAACTTCGTCGATACCTTTGAGTTTTTCCATAACCAGTTCACCGATTCGTTCACTGGTAACCTCGCGGTCGAGAGAATTCTGGATAACAAGTTCAATATCATCAATAGCGTGTTCAACGGTTTCAATGGAAACAGGGCGTTTTTCACAAGCGCGCAACATTCCGTTAAGAAGTTTTTCTCTATTAAACTGTTGTCTGGAATTATCCTTCTTTACAACAATAATGGGCAAACTTTCGATAACCTCATAGGTAGTGAAGCGTTTTTCACATTTAAGGCATTCGCGTCTGCGTCTGATTTTTTCACCCTCATCGGTAGGACGGGAGTCAATAACTTTACTTTCTTCGTAACCGCAAAAAGGACATCTCATAACATTTACCACCTAAATATAGTATAATTATACCATATTATAACATATATACGCTATAAATACAAGAAAAAAGTGTGTCATTTGGTACTTGTTATTTAGTGTATATTTGTGGTATAATAAAATGAATAATTATTACATTACGGCGGGAGGATTTTATGATATCCGATTGTGTTAAATTAGGTGAAGGAGTATTCGGCAGATTTATTAAAAATGACCGATTTAATACCACCCTTATTTCCTTCAATTTTTATATGCCATTAAAAGAGGAAACGGTGGCTGAAAATGCCCTTTTGCCCTTTGTGCTTACTACTTGCAGTGAAAAATACCCTGATTTTTCAAAACTTAATTATAAACTCACCCGTCTTTACGGTGCAGAATTGATTTCTTCTTGCGAAAAGGTAGGAGATTATCAACTGCTTAAAATGGCGATTTCCGTAATAAATGATGAATTTACTATTGATGAAGAAGAACTTATTAGTGAGGCTTGTCAATTGCTTACAGACCTTATTTTCAAACCCAAAGCGGAAGACAGCGAATTTGCTCTAGAAGATACCGAAAGGGAAAAGCGAAAGGCGATTGAGCATATTAAGGGAGAAATGAGCGAAAAGCGCACCTATGCTAAAAAACGCGCTATTGAAGAGATGTTTAAAGGTACGCCTTTTGGAATTTCAAAATGCGGTACTGTAGAGCAGGTTGAAGCGGTTACGGGCAAAAGTCTTTATACCGCTTGGCAAAATATGCTTAAGACGGGTTATGTGAGGGTAAATGTGGTTTCAAAAGCCATTCCCAAAGGTCTTTTTGAAACTATAAGCGAGAATTTCTCGGGAATTGAGCGTGGTGAAATTACCAATTGCAGTTTAAATACCTGCCTTGCACCCGTAAAAACGCCTACCACAGTTACCGAAAATATGGATATTACCCAAGGTAAACTAGTTCTTGGATTTACAAGTACTATGCATGGTACCGATAGAGATACTGCCGCACTTTCACTAATGTGCGATATATTTGGTGGCGGACCTTATTCAAGACTTTTCAATAATGTTCGTGAAAAATTAAGTCTTTGCTATTATTGTGCAGTAGGACTTACTAAAATTAAGGGTTTTTTAACAGTTGACTGTGGAATTGATGCTAAAAATGAGGAAAAAGCCATAAAAGCAATATGCGACCAGTTGTTCATAATGAAAAAAGGTATGTTTACCGATTTCGAATATGAATCTGCGGTTAAAAGCATGAAGGATTCTTTGAGGGCATATTACGATAGCCAAACAACCCTTGATATGTGGTATTCTCTTAAAATATTTGAGGAAAATCCCTTGTCCCCCGAAGAACTTTGGAACCTTATTTCTTCTGTTACTAAAGAGGAAGTTTGTGAGGCGGCAAAGGGAATAGAACTTCATACTGTATATAGTTTGAGACCATGTGAGGTGGAGAAGGCATGATGAAAAAGCAGTATTTCGAAGGCCCGTTTAATGAGGGCTATGTTAAAGCCGTTCACCCTTCAGGACTTGAAATCTATATAATGGAGAAACCTAAATTTGACTCGTTCCACGCGGTTTTTGGCACCCGTTACGGCTCTATTGATACGGTTTTCAGCAAAGACGGTGGCGAAGAGATAAGCGTTCCCGAAGGTATTGCCCATTTTCTTGAACACAAATTGTTTGAAAGTGAAGAGGGGGATGCCTTTACCCGATTTGCCGTTACGGGCGCTTCGGCCAATGCATATACCTCTTTTGACCGCACTTGCTATCTTTTTTCTTGCAGTGACAATTTCTATGAAAATTTGGGAATCTTGCTTGATTTTGTTCAGCATCCTTATTTCACCGAGAAAACTGTGGAGAAAGAACAGGGTATAATCGGTCAGGAAATCGGTATGTATGATGATAACGCCGGCTGGCGCGTTATGTTTAATATGCTTAAAAATATGTACCGTGAGCATCCCGTAAGAATAGATATTGCGGGTACTGTAGAATCTATCGCCGAGATAGATGCAGGGCTTCTTTATAAATGCTACGAAACCTTTTATAATCCTTCCAATATGTTTATCTGTATTGCGGGAAATGTGGATACGGATAAAGTTCTAAAGCAGATAGAAGAGAGCATAATTTACTATCCCCCCGTGGAAATTGCAAGAAAGGAATTTCTTGAGAATGAAAAGGTAGTGGAGAATTATGTAGAACAGGAACTTTCGGTTTTAGTTCCCGCTTTTTGCTATGGATTTAAGCAGAAAATCACCACACCCCACCGAAGTTTAAAAACCAAGGTTTGTATGTCCATTCTTTTAGAGATTATCTGTGGCGAGGCTTCGCCCTTATATGCTCGTCTTATAAGAGAAGGACTTATTAACGATGAGTTTGCCAGCGAATATTTCTGCGGCAGAGGTTATGCTACAATGATATTTGAGGGTGAGTCCACAAACCCCAAAAAAGTAGCCGAAGAAATAAATGCTGAAATCGAGAGAATTCGTAAAAACGGCATTGATAAAAAGTTGTTTTCCGCCGTTAAATGCGGTATGTACGGTGATGCCGTAAGAAGAATGAGCAGCGTTTCGGGAAGCGCTATGAGCCTTGTGGAATCGGCAGTAAGCGAGCACGAACTCTATGAAGAAATTAAGCTTTTAAAATCCGTAACCGCCGAAAGCGTAGTTAAGAGACTTGAGTCATTTAGCGCAGAAAATGCAGTTTTATCTGTGATATTACCCAAGGAGGAATAATTATGACTTACGATGTAGAAATTTTCGGTTTGCACCTTACCATAAATCCTATTGCTTTCACTCTTCCCATAGGCAAAAACGGTTGGGATGTTTATTGGTACGGCATAATTATCGCAACTGGCTTTTTATTGGCGGTGATTTATGCCCTCATATATAACGAAAAGCGTTTTGGAATCAATACGGATAAAATGCTTGATGTTGTGCTTGTTACCACACCCGTTGCTATTCTTTGCGCCAGAGCGTATTATGTTATTTTTGACGGTGTGCCGCTTACGAGTATTAAGGATTTCTTTGGTTTTGGCAGTTCTTCAGGATTTGCGGGAATTGCCATCTATGGCGGAGTTATCGGCGCCTTTCTTTGCGGCGCTTTAATGTGCAAAATCAGGAAGGTAAACCTTTTGGATATGTTTGATTTGGCCTCAGTTGGCTTTATTATAGGCCAAGGTGTAGGAAGATGGGGCAACTTTATAAATCAGGAAGCCTACGGTACCTTTACAGGTAGCAGTTGGTGGGGTATGCAGAGCAATCGCACTATCTACGAAATGGGCGAAGGGCTTGTTCATCCCTGCTTCCTTTATGAATCGGTTTGGTGCATTATAGGGTTCTTTGTTCTTAACGCTGTTGCCAAAAACCGTAAATTTAAAGGTCAGGTATTCCTTACATATATTGTGTGGTATAGTTTTGCAAGATTCTTTATCGAAATGCTTCGTACCGATAGTTTGATGATAGGAAAAATAAAGGTTTCTTGCCTTCTTTCCGCCCTTATTTTCTTGGCGGCAGGAATTTTACTTTTGGTTTTCTTAAAAAGGTCAAAAAAGGAAATGGGCGAGGGTAAATATGAAGAAATGTTTATCGAAAATATGGCAGATTCACAGGAAGTGGAGTTAGAGGAAAATGAGTAAAATCATCGATGGTAAAGTGGTTTCCGCATTTATTAAGGATAAGGTAAAGGAAGAGGTAACAGCCCTTAAAGATAAGGGAATAAATACCTGCCTTGCCGTAATTTTAGTAGGTAATGACCCCGCTTCTCAGATATATGTTGCCAATAAGAAAAAAGCCTGTGAGGCTCTTGGAATAATCTCAAAAGAATTTTTACTTCCCGAAACAGTGGCGGAAGAAGAACTTTTAACACTTGTTAATGAACTTAATGAGGATAAGAGCGTAAACGGAATTCTTTGCCAATTGCCACTGCCTAAAGGCATCGATGAGAAGAAGGTTATAAATGCTATTTCACCCCTTAAAGATGTTGACGCTTTTCATCCATCTAATGTGGGTAAAATTATGATAGGTGACTATGATTTTGCGCCTTGCACTCCCGCTGGTGTAATGGAGATGCTTAAATATTATGATATTTCTGTTGAGGGTAAAAATTGTGTTGTTATAGGTAGGTCTAATATAGTTGGCAAGCCGATGTCAATGCTCCTTCTTCATAAAAACGGTACCGTTACGGTTTGCCATTCTAAAACCGAAAATCTTAAAGAGGTTTGCAGTAAAGCGGATATTCTTGTAGCCGCCGTTGGCAGAGCTAATTTTGTAACCGCAGATATGGTTAAAGACGGCGCCGTTGTTATCGATGTAGGTATGAACAGAAGTGAAGGTAAGCTTTGCGGCGATGTAGATTTCGAGGGAGTAAAAGAAAAAGCATCTTATATTACCCCCGTTCCCGGTGGAGTAGGCCCCATGACTATCGCAATGCTAATGAAGAATACCCTTACCGCTACTAAAAAACAAAATTTAGGATAATGCTATGAAATTTAAATTTATTCTTCTAACCCTTGTACTTGCGGTTATTATGGCGCTGCCGGTGTCAGCCGCAGGTAAGGGCTATAACATTGAGTTTCCGGAAGATTATGTAGTTTCCTACGGTAATACAAAATCTGACCCCGTGGCAAAAATTATCGGGATGGACAGCGAAAAATACAGTAACTATTTCAAATCTAACGGACTTTTGTTTATTGCCGCAAAAGAGGATAATTCTGTTCAGATTCGTTTCTCGAAATACACCAACGAATTTTCCCAGAAACTCGGTAATATGGGCAATCTTAACGATAATGAGTTTTCCGAAATAGCGGATAAACTGGTAGGGGATAAACCGTATACTAAAGAAGTTTCGGGTGAGCAGATATTTATCAGCGTTACCGAGAACTTAAAAGATAGCGGCGGTGAATATGTTTCTACCCAGTATATAACGGTTAAAAACGGAAATGTTTATCAATTATCCTGTTACAATAGCGGTAATGAAATCAATGGTGAAATAACAGATATTTTTAAATCCTTAAGTTTCTCGCAAAGCAATAATTTCAACTGGGTTTATACTATGATTGTCCTTGCTGTAGTATTTTTTGCAGCGGTGATAATTATTATGATTAAGGGTATCATTACGGATTTAAGAAAATAAAGGTTTTTTATAAAAAATATCTTGCATTTTAAGTGCTGATGTGTTATTATATCAATTACTGTGAGTAAATATGAGGAGGTGCCACAATGCCCAATATCAAATCTGCAAAGAAGAGAGTTGCTGTAAGTCAGGCAAACTATGAGCGTAATAAAGCTTTCCGTTCTGCCCTTAGAACCGCTGTAAAGAAGGCTGATAACGCTATCGAAGCTAATGCTCCCGATGCTGCGGAGACCGTTAAGGTTGCAGTTTCTAAGCTTGACCAGGCCGCAGGTAAAGGTCTTATTCACAAGAACAATGCTGCAAGAAAGAAATCTGCTCTTGTAAACAAGCTTAACAAAGCTTAATTAGAAATAATTATTATTTTTTGCAAAGAATAATATAACCGCCGATGCATTGCATCGGCGGTTTTTCTATTAGCCAAATCATTTAAACTCGAACCAGCCTAAAAGGGCGGTTTTAAGGTGTCTTTCGGCTCTTTGTCGCTCATAAGCGACAGCTTTATGTGCTTCGCATCACCAAAATCCACTCATAAAACCATCCCTTTTAGGTCGCAGAATTTTGTGACAAAAGGATTTTATGATGGGGCGAGGCATAAAATGCAGCAAATCCTGTCGGATTTGCGAGAATTTTAACAAAGCCACGGCGTGAAATCCTTATCCCAAAATCTGATTTGAGTTTAAATGCTTTGGCTACCTATTAAAATATTCATAAACCTTTAAAGCATTTGCTTTACCAAAACCTTTAACCTTCATCAGTTCTTCAAGGGAGGCCTCTTTTATTGCCTTTACGGTTTTAAAATGCTTCATTAAAAGCTTTGCCTTTTCGGGACCTATACCCTCAATTTCCAAAAGGGAGGAATTAAGCATCTTTTTAGATTTGCTCTTTTGATGGAAGGTGATGGCGAAGCGGTGAACCTCATCCTGAATTTCGGTAATGAGAGTAAAGGTTCTGCGATTTGATTTTATGGCAATGTCACCGCCAGTTGTTGCAATAGCGCGGGTGCGGTGTTTGCTATCTTTGACCATACCGAAAAGCGCAATATTTAAGTTGTATTTTTGTAAAATAGGGGCCACAGCGGAAATCTGACCGCTACCGCCATCTAGAAGAATAAGGTCGGGTAGGGTGGAAAATCCTTCATCTTCGCCTTTTTCATACTCAGTAAACCTTCGGTCTAAAACCTCAGCTAAAGAGCGGTAATCATCCTGACCTATAAAGGTTTTGATTTTGAACTTCTTATATGCCTTTTTATAGGGTTTACCGTCGCGGAAAACAACCATTGCCGCTACATTTTCATCCCCCGCGGTATTGGAAATATCGTAGGCCTCAATTAAGCGTGGCGCTTTTGAAAGTCCTAAAAGGGAAGCGAGTTCATTTAGGGCTGACATTTCTCTACCGCTTTGTTGTGACTTAGCCGAAAGGTTATCGGCGGCATTATTGCGGCACATCTTTAAAATTTCGAGAGGCTCTGCGGCTTTTGGAACTGATATATTCACCTTTCTGCCAGACTTTTCCGAAAGCCATTCTTCGAGAAGTGGAGAGTTTTCGGGCAGTGCATCAATTAAAATTCGTGGCGGAATATCTTGCCTTTCTTCATAAAAACGGGCAAGAAACTCAGCATAAAAAGCCTCTTTGCCTTCGGTATCCTCAAAGAAAAAGTGCTTTTTGTCGGTTAAGCGGTTATTTCTAAAAATGAGAATACTGATACAGAGAATATTTCCAAGAGAGGCCGAGGCGAAAACATCCTGCTTTTCGTGTGTGCAAAGAAATACCTTTTGCCGTTCGTTGAGTTTTTTAACAGCATTTATTCTATCGCGGAGTTTTGCGGCATATTCGAAATCCAGTCGCTCGGCGGCCAATTCCATCTTTTCTTCTAAAAGAGAAAGCATAGAGCCTGTGTCACCTTTTTTAATAAATTCACAGGCGGATTTAACCGTTTCTATATATTCGTTAATTGGCGTTTTGCAACGACAGGGTGCATCGCACAAACCGATGTGATAATTAAGGCAAGGCTTGGATGGTTTATCAAAATTTCTGTTACAGTCGGGCAATTTAAATATTTTTCTTACTTCTTCAACGGTATCTTTAACCACGGCGGCAGAGTAGTATGGGCCTATAAATTCGCCCCCGCCATCCAGTTGCATAGCCGTTTCAATGCGGGGCCATTTTTCATCGGTAACTTTTATATAATGATAACCTTTATCATCCTTTAAAAGTATGTTGTATTTAGGTTGATTTTGCTTAATAAGTGAGTTTTCAAGAATAAGCGCTTCAAATTCGCTATCGCAGATTATATAATCAAAGTCATCTACGAGGGATACCATCTGTCGCACCTTTTCGGTATGCCCGCTACCGATACCAAAGTACTGCGTAACGCGATTTTTAAGTGCCTTGGCTTTGCCGATATATATAATTTTACCACTCTTGTCCTTCATAATATAAACACCTGGACTTTTAGGTAATCGGTTGGCCTTTGCCTTTAATTTGCCGAGTCTCTCTTTCATAAACTCACCTACTTTCTCCTATTTTTTAAGTATTATATCATAAAGGTGTATATATTATCAACAAAACTATTGATAAATAGACAAAATACTGTTAAAATATAGTAAAAAGACAATAGGAGGCAAATTTATGTCTTGCAAGCAACTAGAAAAAATCAAAAGCGGTGATACTGTTGCGGTTATGCACACTTCAATGGGGGATATAACCATTAAACTTTTTCCCGAGTATGCGCCCAGAACGGTTGAAAACTTTGTAACCCACGCAAAAAACGGATATTATAACGGTCTTATTTTTCACCGTGTAATAAAAGATTTTATGATTCAGGGCGGTGACCCAACAGGAACAGGTATGGGCGGCCAGTCCATATGGGGAAGCAGTTTCGAAGATGAATTTGACCCCGAACTTCATAACCTTCGCGGCGCTCTTTCTATGGCTAACGCAGGTCCTAATACTAATGGAAGCCAGTTCTTTATCGTTCAGGCCGATAGTGTTCCCATGAATATGATTTCTCAGATGGAGGGACTTGCCGATAGAGGTTTCCCCGAGGAAATTACCGAGGCATACAAAACTATGGGCGGTACCCCTTGGCTTGATTTTAAGCATACAGTTTTTGGTCAGGTTACCGAGGGTATGGATGTGGTTGACGCTATAGCTGGTGTTAAAACAGTAGGCGCGGACAAGCCCGAAACCGATGTTGTTATCAATTCCATTGATATAAATTTAATTTAAGGGAGCTTTTAAAATGAAAGGTATAATTTTAGCGGGAGGAAGCGGAACCCGTCTTTATCCTCTCACCATGGTAACTTCAAAGCAACTTTTACCCATCTACGATAAACCAATGATATACTATCCTCTTTCCACCCTTATGCTTGCAGGAATTAAGGATATTCTTATCATTTCTACACCTACAGACCTTCCCAATTTCGAGCGTCTTTTAGGTGATGGCTCTAATTACGGAATTAATCTTTCCTATGCCGTTCAACCTTCCCCCGATGGACTTGCTCAGGCTTTTATCATCGGTGAAGAGTTTATAGCAGGGGATAGTTGCGCTATGGTGCTCGGCGATAATATTTTCTACGGAAGCGGTCTTAAAAAGCATCTTCGCGAAGCCGCCCAAAAGGAAAACGGCGCTACCGTTTTCGGTTATTATGTTGATGACCCAGAGCGTTTTGGTATAGTTGAATTTGATGAGAACGGCAAGGCTATTTCTATTGAAGAAAAGCCTAAAAACCCAAAATCCAATTACTGTGTAACAGGTCTTTATTTCTATGATAACCGAGTTGTAGAACTTGCTAAAAAGGTTAAACCGTCGGCAAGAGGAGAACTTGAAATAACCGACCTTAACCGTATGTACTTAGAAGAAGGAACACTCAATGTTGTAACCCTCGGTCGTGGCTATGCTTGGCTTGATACTGGCACAATGGATGCTTTGGCAGAGGCAACAGAATTTGTAAAGGTTATTGAAAACCGTCAAGGCGTTAAGATTTCAGCCATTGAAGAAATTGCCTATAAAAACGGTTGGATAACCAGAGAAAAACTTCTTGAATCTGCCGAGAAATACGGCAAATCTCCCTATGGCGAACATCTTAAAAAGGTAGCTGAAGGAAAGATACTTTATTAATATGAAAATCAGCGTTATAGTTCCCGTTTTCAATGGGGAGAAAACTTTGCGACGCTCTTTGGATTCTATACTAGCTCAAAGTTTTCGTGACTTTGAGCTAGTGCTTATAGATGATGGTTCTACCGATAAAAGCGGCGAAATATGTAAACTTTATGAGGATAAAGATAATAGGGTGCGCTATATAAAAAAGGAAAACGGCGGCCCTTCTTCAGTGCGCAATTTAGGTATAAAAGAGGCGAAAGGTGACTATATCGCTTTTGCCGACTGCGACGATTATATGGATGAAGGCGCATTTGAGTTTATGTATAATAAAGCCGTCGATACATCTGCTGATATGGTGATTTGCGGGTGCTATACGGAACTCCATAACACCGTGCAAAAGGTTTTTTGTGAGGAAATGATTATAGAAGGGGAGTATGGCGAAAAAATCATTCCCCTTAAATCAAAAGACCTTCTGGATGCTCCTTGGAATAAACTTTATAAAACTGAATTTTTGAGAAAAACAGAGGTAGAGATGCCTATAGGAGAAATATTTGAGGATACGGCATTCCATCTTGAACTTTTAAAATATTCCCCTAAAATCTCGGTTTACAGCCAGTGTTTTTACCACTATGTCCAAAATCTCGGCAGTATCACTAAAAAGTATAATCCTGAGAAACTTATGATTCTCAAAAAACGGGCAAAGCAGTTAAAATCAGTAACCGAAGGCATTGATTCTTATTGTGATTTTTATTATATAAAATCAGTTTTTTCTTCCTTTATAGATATGTTTTTATCCTGTGGAAAAGAAGAAATTAAGCGCCTTATAAAAGAAGAAATTAAGGAAAATGATTTTCAAAATGCGGCACAAAACGCCCATTTTGAAGGCAGATACAATCAAATTATAATAAAGGTTGCAAAAAGCGGGAATTCTAATAAAATTTATAATTTCTGCAAATTGTGTTTTATTCTTAAATACAAACTAAGAAAACTATTTTTAAAGGTGAGATAATGATTTCTGTAGCGGTTGCCACATATAACGGAGAAAAGTTCATCGAAAAACAACTTAATAGCATTCGGGAGCAGAATTTATCGGTGGATGAAGTGGTTATCTGTGATGATTGTTCCACCGATAAAACCTATGAAATTTGCGAAAATTTCATAGAAAAAAACGCCCTTAAAAATTGGCGTCTTTATAAAAACGAAACCAATGTTGGCTACTGTTTGAATTTCTACGGCGCCATAGAAAAATGCCTTGGCGATATAATTTTTCTTGCCGACCAGGACGATGAATGGCATCCCGAAAAAACCGAAAAAATGATGGCTTGTATGGGTGAAAATCCGCATATTTCGGTGCTTTCTTCGAGATATGATGTTATTGACGGTGAGTCGAATATCATCGAAAATTCGGGTGTTACCTATCTGGGCGAAAGGTACGATGACTCCATCGAATATATATCTGCAGAGAGCCAAATAGGATGCTCATATATCAGAGGCTTTAGTATCTGTTTTAGAAAATCTTTGAAAACACTTATTAAACCCATTGATTTAAAGTCGCTTTTATCTCACGATTGGCTTATTTGTATGCTCGGTGCCCTTACAGGTAAAACCGCCATTTTAAATACAATTCTTACCTCTTATCGATATCACGGAGATAATGTGACACTTATGTCTTCCGATAAGAAAAAGAGCGAAAGGAAACTCCGAAAAAGAATTCGCGGTGTGGAAGAATCTATAGGTGGACACAACTATTTAATCACTCTTTCAGAGGATGAAATTCTTAATAAACAAATAGAAAAATTTATAAAATTTGAAGAAAAAAGATTAAAATTTCTTAATACAAAAAATATATTCACCTATCTTTCCCTTTTCTTTGAAATGGGCGAGTATAATCGCTATTATAAGGGAAACGGAGCAAGAGTTTGGCTTGGTGATTTTGTTTACGCGTATAAGAAACAATAAACTTAAAGCACTGTTTGCAAACAGTGCTTTATTTTTTCGACAATGTATGATAATATATATTATATTAATGGCTTTGGAGGTCGGGAATGCTTCAGTTTGTTTTAGGCAGAGCGGGTTTTGGAAAAAGTTATACCGTAACTGAAAAAATAGGGGAGTGCATAGCAAAAGGCGGTACCCCTCTTCTAATTGTGCCCGAACAGTTTTCCTTTGAAAGCGAGAGAGCCATACTTAGCCGTTTCGGTGAAAAAGCTACCGATAAGGTTAAGGTAATGAGTTTTTCCCGCCTTTGCGAAGAAGCAAGTAGAATATACGGTGGTGGAGCAGGCAGAGTTCTTTCCGATGCGGATAAAACCATAATGCTTTCTCGGGCTATGAAGAACTGTAAGGATGAACTTAAACTCTGGAAGGGTTATGTTAATTCGGCAGGCTTCATAGAAAATATACTTAATGCCATATCTGAATTTAAACTTCACGCTGTTTCCTATGAAGACCTTGTGTCCGCGGCAGAAAGAGTAGAGGATAGTTACCTGGCTTCAAAACTCTTGGATACCGCCGTTATCTATAAAAATTATGATATTATTTTAGGTGAGAAATTTATTGATAGTAACGATAATCTCACTAAATTTTATATGCAACTTAAAAATCATAATTTCTTTGATGGCAAAGATGTATTTATCGATTCCTTTAAAGGCTTTACGGGGCAGCAGTTTAATATAATAAAAGTTATAATTGCCACTGCGGCTTCGGTAACTGTAGCACTGACTCTTGATACTGAAAAAGGCCGCAAAAACGGTGTTTTTGCCAATATAATTAAAACTAAAGAGAAGTTAATTAAAGCGGCTAAGGACCATAATGTTCCTGTAGTGCAAGATATAATTATTAAAGAGTCTTTTCACAAAAATGAAGATTTAAAAAATATTGAAAAATTAATGGCAGGTTACTCCGAATTTTGTGATAACAGTTGTCAGGCCGTTACAATTTGTAGCGCCGCAGATATAGGTGAAGAGGCGGAATTTGTTGCCCGTACCATAAGAAAAATCGTGAGGGAAGAAAACGCTAAATATGATGATTTTGCGGTTATTGTAAGGAGTACGGAAGATTACGAAGAGGAATTGGATGCCGCGTGCAGTCGAAACGGAGTAAACTGTTTTATTGACCGCCGAATTCCCATAGCCAGTTTGCCAATTTCCGTTATGGCTCTTAATGCTATTTCTTTAGCGGGAAAGTTAACCAGCGAAAAAATACTCCGTTTTTACAAATCAGGTATAGAATATATATCCCTTGAAGAACTTTCAGAGGTGGAAAACTATACATATCTTTGGGGCGTTGACGGTGCAGAATGGGAGAGAAAATGGGATATGAATCCCGATGGTTTCCGTGAAGATACAGCCGAAAAATCCACCAAGAAACCCCAAGAAAAACTAGGGTATTTAAACTCCATCCGCGAGAAAATGCTCGCGCCTATTATTGCATTCAAAAAGGCGTTTCACGGCTCTGCTAAGGATATGGCCGAAGCCTTGGTTAAACTGGTTTTGTGGGTTGGCGGAGATAAAAGCATTAAAGCCTTATGCGAAAAGTATAAACAGGAGAATAACCCCGTATATGCCGATGCTTTAAGACAGTCCTGGGATATGTTTATGGGACTTTTGGAGAGTATTGTTGACTGCTTCGGCGAAGGCGAAATAACTCAGAGAGAATTTGAAGATGCCATCAAAAGCGGCGCCGCTCTTACTACTATCGGCGTATCACCCCAAACCCTTGACGAAGTCACCTTCGGTGCCGCAGATAGAATAAGGCCTTATAGACCTAAATATGTCTTCTTGATGGGCGCAAATCAAGGAATTTTTCCGCGAAATATATCTTCTATCGGCATTTTTAGTAACAAGGAAAGAGAAATTCTTAAATCAAACGATATTGATATTCCCGATAAAACAGTTGAAAGCGCCATTGACGAAGAATATCTTGTTTATAGCAGTGTTTGTCTGGCTTCGGACAAGCTCTTTATTAGTTATACCCAAAGTTTATCTGACGGTAGCACCGCTGAGCCATCAGCCTTTATTTCTGAAATAGAGGAAAATTTGAAGGTGAATAAGGTCAGTGTACCCACACCTTTGGCCTATGGGAATTTACCCGAAACCAAAGCGGCTGCCTTCAGTGAAATGTGTAAGCGTGTTTCTAAAGATGAGGGTGAAGCCCTTGCGGTTAAATATGCGCTGGATGAAGATTATAAGGATAGGGCAGAGAGCGTCTTCGCTATGAAAAAGCCCACTGAAAATATTATCAGCAGCGATACTGCAAAACGGTTATACGGCAAGAATATGTACGTTTCTCCCACCCGTTTTGAAGTGTTTAATTCCTGCCGATTTATGTATTTTTGTAAATACGGCCTAAATGCTAAAAGATTAGAGCCTGTGGAATTCAGCGTCCTTCAAAGAGGTACTCTTGTTCACTATGTTATGGAGAGGCTCATAGGCGAGTTCGGTAAGGGCGTGGCCAACCTTTCAAAAGAGGAAATATCCGACTGTGTAGATAGATATGTAGCAGAGTATCTTGACAGTGTTTCGGGTTATCGCACTATGGAGGATGAGCGTCTTAAATACTTGGTTGAGACCATTTCCCGTTCTGCAAAATTCGTTGCAGAAAGATTGGCGCTTGAGTTTGCCCAATCGGATTTTGAGCCTGTGCACTGTGAACTTCGCATAGGTAAAGACGGGGAAATTCCCGAAATTGAAATACCTCTCGACGACGGGGCAAATCTGCGCCTTGGCGGAGTGGTTGACCGCGTGGATAAATGGAACGGCTATATAAGAATAGTGGATTATAAAACGGGTTCTAAGGAGTTTAAATTCCCCGATATTCTTTTTGGACAAAACATGCAGATGCTCCTATATCTCTATGCCGTAAGCGGTAGCGAGGAATGGGGCGGCGACCCTGCAGGTATATTCTATATGCCCGCAAAGCGCAATAAAAATGATAAATCTAAACGCAGAATGAACGGGCTTATGGAAGCCGATATGGACCTTGTAAATGCTATGGACAAGGAAAATTCGGGCGAATTTATCCCTGTTCTTTCCGCGAGAAATACAAGCAACTTTATATCTAAAGGTGATTTCGAGAAGATTTTCGCCTTCATTACTCGTAAACTTAAAAGTTCGGGCAACTTAATGCTTAGCGGCGATATTAATGCCGACCCAGTTGACGGGGTTGACGGTGACGCTTGTAAATACTGTGATTTTGCCGCTATTTGCAGGAAGCGAAACGATGAGCATAAAAAGGTGCCTAAAATGAAGAGCGTAGAGGTTATTACGGAAATTGAAAGGCAGGTGACGGAAGATGGCATTTAATTTTACACCTATGCAAGAAAAAGCCATCAATACGGAAGGCACTGTCTTGGTTTCTGCCGCCGCAGGCTCGGGTAAAACCGCAGTTTTGGTTGAGAGGGTTATTAGAAAAATTACAAGGGAAGAAAACCCCGTAAGCATCGATAAAATGCTTATTGTTACCTTTACCAATGCCGCCGCCGCGGAGATGAAAAGAAAAATCGAAAAGCGGCTTTATGAAGTTTGTCGGGAAAATCCTGACGATGAAGTGCTACTTAGGCAAAAGCATTTAATTTCGGGCGCGGATATCTGCACCATAGATTCGTTCTGTATAAATCTTGTTAGAAATAATTTTGAAAAGTGCGGCGTAGACCCCGATTTCGTAGTACAGGACGACTCTGCCCTAACTTCAATAAATAAGGGCGTTATGAGCCGCGTAATAGGGGAGAGAATTAAGGAAAACACCCCTGAATTTAGGCGACTTTTAGAACTTACCGGTTGCGAATATGACGAAAAAGAACTGGCAAATGAAATAGAAAGAGTATATCTTTATTCCGTACAGTTGCCTTTCCCTAAAAAGTTTGTGAGGGGACTGGTAACCTCGTATATTCTGCCCTTTGATAATGAACATCCTTGGCAGAAAGAGGCTTTTTCAAAAGCCTTTGATATACTTTCTAAGGCAAGAAAAACCTTAGAAAAAATGGCCGAAGTTTCTATTTTTGTAGGTGAAAAACATAAGGCCTATTGTGAAACCTTATCGTTGGTAGTAGATACTCTTATAAATACGGTTCTGGCGAGAGATTGGAACCAAGTGGTAAGGGAAATTTCGGGGGCTCAAATACCCCGTCAACCCAGTGTGCCTTCTGATTCCGCAGAAGGAAAGGTGTTTAAATACTGCAAGGAAAAAATCGTTAACTCTATAGGCAAGGTAAAAAAACTTTTTTATGCTGATATTGAAAAAATCGAGGAACAATTGGCAGAAAACCGTCCTGCAGTAGAACTTTTTGCCGCTATGGTAAACGATTATAGCAAACTTCTTTTTGAAGAATATAAAAAGGAAAATGTTTTAACCTTTCATAATACCGAGCAATTAGCCCTTTCATTTCTTTGTAAAGCAACACCGTCGGGATATGAACTTAACCCAGAGGCTAAGGAATATTTAAGCAGATATGATGAGGTTCTTGTGGATGAATTTCAGGATGTAAATGACCTTCAGGATACCCTTTTCCATATCCTTTCGGGCGAGTCGCAAAGACTGTTTGTGGTTGGCGATGCGAAGCAGAGCATTTACGGCTTCCGTGGCTCCAACCCTGAAAATTTCCAGAGAAAAAAGGCGGTTTATAAGCATATTGGGGCGGCCGAGGAAAGCGCGCCTAAAAAGATAATTCTTTCGGATAATTTCCGTAGCCGAAAGGGTATATGCGATTATGTCAATTTTGTTTTTTCGAAACTTTTAAAGGGTGATATCGGCTCTATAGTTTATAATGAGGATGAGCGTCTTAATGCTTCGGGAAGTTTTCCCGAAAGTAGTGCGCCCAGTGTTGAGTTTATCCTTGCCGATAAAACCGATGATGAAAACGAAGATGAACGCCTTTTGTTTGAGGGCAAATGTATTGCTGAAAAAATTCTCAGTATAATAAAGGAAGACAAAGTCATCAGCGATAAGGGAGAATTGCGGAAGGCAAAATATTCAGATTTCGTTATCTTGCTTGATAGCGTTAAGAATAAGGCCAATGTCATATCTGAAATGCTTAAAGCAAGAGGTATTCCCGTAAGTTACGGTGCGGAAGTTTTCTTTGAAACCGTAGAAATATTGACCGTTACCGCCCTTTTAAAAATTAT
Source organism: Acutalibacteraceae bacterium (assembly GCA_045648365.1). Classification (GTDB taxonomy): domain Bacteria; phylum Bacillota; class Clostridia; order Oscillospirales; family Acutalibacteraceae; genus UBA737. The sequence continues at coordinate 11,968 of JAZRNX010000022.1, read as the reverse complement.
TGATAACCCAAGAAACGATATAGAACTTTTAACCGTTATGATGTCCCCCATATTTAATTTTACGGCGGAGGAATTAGCAGTAATTCGCGCGGATTTTAAAAAAGGTGAATTCTATTCAGCGGTTAATAATGCGGCTAAATGTGGCAATGGGAAGGTTGTAAATTTCCTCAAAAAAATTGCCGAAATGCGCCGCGAGGCCGCAGTTTTGCCCGTAGATAAACTTATTTCAAAACTTTATCTTATGACCGATTATATTAATTTTGTAAGCGCTATGACGGGCGGAGAAATGCGCCGCGCAAATCTTATTACCCTTAAAAAATTAGCATCGGGCTACAGTAGCAGTTACGGCGGTGGAATAGGCGGATTTTTAAACTATCTTAAAAATCTTCCCGAAAAGGCCATTAAATCTGCTGTAGGCGGCGGTGAGAACTGCGCCCGAATTATGACTATGCATGCCTCAAAAGGTCTGCAGTTCCCCGTTTGTATAATTTCAAATCTCGGGGGAGAGATAAACCGTATTGATTCTTCTGCAAAAGTTCTTTATGGTGAAAATCTAGGTATAGGATTTAAGTATTACGACTATGACCTTGATTCTGATATGGAAGACCTAGGCCATATACTTATATCTATGGATGAGAGCGAAAAGACGGCTGAGGAAAAAATGCGACTTTTGTATGTTGCTCTAACGAGAGCCATTGACCGCCTTGTTTTAGTAAGTACGCCGAGTAATCCCGTGTCCGCACTTAATGCAGCAGCGGCCAATATAAACAATATTGGCGAAATTGATGCCGAGTGGCTTAAAAATTCCCGCCATATGAATGAGTGGCTTTTGGCTACCGCTCTTATGCACCCCGATGCCTTTGCTCTCCGCAGTATTTGTGAATTGGGAGTCAAGGCGTGTGAGTGTGAAAGCAAAGCCGATTTCACCGTGATGAACACCTATAATTTAGGTAGTGATAATGAAGAAACCGAGGAAGAAACGGCGGTATTCGCAAACGAGGAAATTGCGAAAAAAATACGGGAAAATATATCCTATAAATATCCCCTTGAGCCACTTAAAAAAGTCAGGTCAAAAATCTCGGTTTCCGACCTTGCGAACCGCGCAGAAATCGATAAATTTGCCTTTACTGGAAGACCTTCCTTTATGCTTAAAGGCGGCCTTTCGGCCGCAGGCAGAGGTACTGCAACTCATAGTGTAATGCAGTTTATAGAAATGAAGGAAAAGCCCGATGTTGATGCAGAAATCGAGCGGCTTCGCGAGTGGCAGTTTATAACCGAAGAAGCGGCAGAAGCAGTAGATAAAGAAGCCGTAAAACGCTTCTTTGAAAGCGGTGTTTATGACCGCATTAAGAACGCAAAGGAACTCCGCAGAGAAATGCGGTTTTTAAGCGAAATTCCCGCCCGCAGAATTGATGAAACCTTAGAGGGTGAAATAGGGGATACCCCCGTTATAGTTCAGGGCGCAGTTGACCTGTGTTTCTTGGAAGAAGACGGGATAGTTGTCCTCGATTTCAAAACCGATAAGGTGGATAATCTTGAAATCCTTCGCGAAACCTACCGAGAGCAACTTAATATCTATGCCGTCGCGGTAGAAAAAATAATGGGTAAACCCGTTAAAGAAAAAATAATTTATTCTTTCAATTTATCAGATTACATTTCATTCTAGAGGTGAAACATGCTCTACGAAAATAAATTTTTTGAGGATGCTTACGCTATTTATTGGAATTATAAAAACGCCTATCCTATGCACCTTCACGAGAAGGTAGAGGTGATTTATTTCCTTTCAGGTACAAGTGTTGCCATAGTGGGAAATAAAAGATACGAGTGTGAAGCGGGTGATATGCTTCTTATTTTTCCGTATGAGCCGCATTCCTATGAGTCATCCTCGCCTGATGAGGTAAATATTGCTATGGGAATACCTGTAGCTATGCTTAGCGGTTACGGTATTAATCTTTTTGCCACTGTCCCGGAAAGTCATTTAATAAGAATGCCTGAAGCAAAGGAGCGGCTTGATTATCTTGCTAAAGCGCTTGATACTTATAGGGCAACTTGTTGGAGCACTGTGGATGCGTTGCATATGAGTTGCGCCTTTTTCGGCGAGGCAATTAAGGGAGTTAATCTGGTTCCTCGTTTTAAAAACGAAATGAAAACTGGCGAAAAAATATTGGTGACTTGCACAGAAAACTTTCTTGATTCCACATTTACAATAGCCGACCTTTCGGAAAAGACAGGTATAAGCGAAAGGTCTATTTCAAGATTTTTTTCGGGGAATCTTGAAACCTCTTTCCCGAAATTCATTTCAATGATGCGGGTTTCCCACGCGGTAGACCTCATTGAACAAAAAGGGTATAGCATCACAAAAGCGGCTTTAGAGAGCGGATTTGGCTCGGTAAGAAGTTTCAATAGAGCATTTAAATTAGAGAAAAATGTTACCCCCAGCGAATATTTTGGCAAAAAGAAATAATAGGTATGATGATACGGGCTTGAAACTCTGTTTCGAGCCCGTATTTGTTATTTTTTGGTTCAAAAAAGGATAAATATGAAATGAAACAGAAAAATTGGCGGAAAATGTCCATATTTTTGCACGAATTTGCTTGTAAAAATTATGAACATATTGTAAAATTGAAAATGTAACATTACCGTTAAATTTCACAAAGATTTTTCCTTTAATCATAATTATGTGTTAAAAACGATACATTTTAACAAACTTTCGAGGAAATTCTCACCGTTTAGTCAAAAATACGGTAAGGAAATTTAAGGTTAAATGTTTGGCAAAAATTGTCCGAATATATTTCGGCATAATATTTAAAGGAGGTTGTTTTAATGAGAAATATTTTCTCGAAAAGACTTTTGGCAGCTCTGTTGGCTCTTATTGTCTGTGTAAGTGTGGCAGGCGCTTCTATGGCGGTAGAATCAAGTGCTGCTGAAACCCGAACCGTCACCGTTGATACGAACGATGTTGTCAATGAATGCTGGGGCGGTGTAGGTATTAACCATTGGACCTATCTTTACGAAACGGAAAACAAAATGAACGATGCTTTCCAGACCGTTTCGGAAAAGAGAAACAACATTATTAAATATAAATATGTAAGAATGTTGTTTATGCCCGATTGGATTATTGATACCACTTTACCTGTAGAACAGCAAGAGTATGAGTGGGATAACGGAATTTATCATTTTGAAAGTCTTGAGGCTCAGAACTTCTTCCAGAAGGTAAGAATGTATAATGAGGCTGGCTCAACTGTTCTTCTTAATTTCGGCGCCCGTACAACTGCTGATATTGCTGGGTGGTGGCAGATTGAAGATGCAGCTGTAACTTCAGGTTCCTCCCGTGCAGCACCAGCTAATCTTGAGGCCTTTGCCGATGCAACCCGAGCAATATTTGAGTATTGCTGGAATGAGGGTTGGGATAATGTTGAAATGCTTTCCTTCTATAATGAAGTAAACGGCGGTAACTATGAGGCCTTCTTCGACAAGAAGGAATATTGGGTTAAGATGCTTAAATATGTTTACGAGGAATTGGATGGCGAAACATATAGGGGCAACTCCGCAAGTGAGCATTATGGCAAGAAGTATAGCGAAGAGGTTGAAATCTTCGGTACCGAGCTTTCGGGATTTGCTAATGAACCACAGATTATAGAGTGGCTTGATTATATTTCCGAAAATCTTGTTGATAAAAACGGTAATTCTATGTTTACATACCTCAATTCCCACCATTATCCGCATTGGAAATCCTATGAGGAAACTGTTGAACAGTTTAACGAGTTAGGTGAGAAATATCCTGGTGTATGGTGTAACGAAATCGGTGGTCGTTATCTGATTAAGGTAGACGGCAATAACGAGCCCTATGCCTCCAATTATAAATACAGTGAGCCCGCTATGATAGCAGCGCTTTCAAATGCGGGTTACGGCGGTGCTTGTACTTGGGTTGCAACGGGTATGGCCCCTCCCCCTATGAACCTTTTGATGAAGGGCGGATGGTTGAGTCCTTCGCTTGGTGTTGACCAAGTAATGTCTGAATATGCTGAACGTGGTCTTATGACTCGCTATATCCTTGAGGATAGTAAGGTTTATAAGAGCAATTTTGACTGTGATGACCTTTTAGGCGCAGTTTACGGTATAGAGGATAATAATGGTAATATTGAAAATATGACCCTGCTTATTGATGCAGACAGTAGTGAAAAATCCCGTGAAGTTACATATAAGTTAGGCGCCAAGATGGCAAACCGCACCTTTAAGCGAATGGTTTACTATTATGAAGATGCTAATGCAGTAGGTCTTGAGCAAAATGACGCTATATCCCCTAATGGCGATTTACTCCCTGTTGCTGATAAGATTATTACTACCGATGCAAACGGTAATTTTACAGATATTCTTCCCGTTGATAAGCACTGCGAAATTATCTATACCACTGATGATGAGCAGGTACAGATAGTTACAGATGAGGATGATGTTACCCTTGGCGCAGGTCAAAGCAAAACCTTCAATGTTACCGAAATTTACGGTACAACCGATGCTAATGGTGAATTTGTTTTAGATGGTACCAAGGCTGACCTTGATAATGTCACCTGGTCTATCGTAGGTAAATCCCGCACCGATACAAACGGCGGTTATAATATGACCACCGAAGGCGCAGGTACCCTTTCTATTAACGGCAAAACAGCAACATATAATTCAACAGGTACACGCTCGGGCGATACCGTTGCAATTAAAATCACTTCTAATTACGACCCCAGTGCTTACACGATTATCATCGTTAAGATTAACTAAGGTGAAAGGAGATAAGTATTATGAAAAAGTTTATAAATAAAAATTTAGCGGTAATTCTCTCTTTTGCCATTGTTTTATGCACCCTTCTTCCCGTAATGAGCGGTGTTGTAGGCGCTGTAAGCTATGATGATGCTGCTGTTGCAGAACTTAAAGAAGCTTGGAATGCATTGTCTGTAAAGAAAACTGCGCATCCTGATACACTATGGAACGGTAATAATGTTGTTGTTCCTAATGGCCTTACTCTTATTGATGGCGCTTCCTATACGGGAACAGATTTGACTGATAAGAGTGTTTTGGGCGATAAGTATGTTAGCTATGATTCTACTGGAACTAGCGCTGGTGACCAGAAGGATTATATAGTTTTCTCGTTTGATAATAACACTTATACTATTGGAGATTTAAAGAATTTTAGCGTTTATGCTAAAAATTCCGCTTCAATAAATATCAGACCTTTTTTCCACATACCTACGGGCACACGCGGTCATAACGCTTCATATTTTGCAGGTACGGAAATTGGCATTAATACCTGGAAAGAGCTTAAAATGAGCGACCTTCCCGACCAGTCAGGTCTTTGGGCAAACGCCTCTGATGGTATTGGTGGCTTAAAGGATAGAATTCTTACGGGAGTAGGTTTTGATATCGGTGGAGTGGGCAATGTTACTCTTGGTTCAATGACCTTTGAGTTTGCCGCTGCTAACGCCGATATATTGGCTCTTGCCGATACCAATGCGGGAGCATTTGTTGAAGCCGCCATGGCATTCCGCACAGAAGCAATCGATAGCGGTTACTATGCAGATGGCGATGTAGCTTTTAATGCATTTTTACTGGCTCTTAATAAAGTTTTAGATGACACCGCTCAGCGAGATGCACTTGCTGATGCTTGGGCAGATTTAACCATTGAAACCTACTTTATTCCCGATAAGGTATGGAGCAGTCAAAACACCGAGACTACAGGTCTTGTTCTCAGTGATACCTCTGCTTATGCAGATGGCGACCTTACTGATACATCCGTTTTAGGTCACAAATTTGCAACCTATACCTCTGTCAACGATGCAGGTGCCTCAGACTTCGCTAATTATATTTTATTTAGCAATCAGCTTGTTGGCTCCTCTTTAACCATCGATAAGTTATCGGGCTATTCTGTATATGTTAAGGCCCCTGGATTTGCCGCAGCAAGACCTAAGCTTCATTTTGAAAATGGCGCTGTTAAGTGGTGGAATGCAAACTTCTATAAAGCTGAGCAGTTCGGCGGAGGTTCTTGGACTGAGATTAAAATGTCCGACCTACCCGAGCAGGATAAACTTTGGAGCGACGGTCCAGCAGTTGATGTAGTAAAAACCTCCGCTATTTCCGCTATCGGTCTTGATTTATCAGGTACAGGTAGTGTAACTCTCGGTTCCTTAAAGGCAACATTTGCGGCTGTTAGTGATGATACCCTTGCTCTTAAGAATACTAATGAAGAAGCATTCAAAAGAGCAGCTAAGGCTTTCTATGCAGAAGCAGTTGCAAATAATTATTTTGCAGAAGACGATGCCAAATTCCAGTTGTTCAAGGAAACTCTCAGTGATTATATAGGTGATGTTGAACAACAAGCAAAAATTAATGCTCTTAAAGACGCTTGGTCTGAGCTTTCTGATATCACCAGAGAATTTGTTCCCGATATCGTTTGGGATGGTAAGGATACCCCCACAGTGGGTCTTGTAATTAAAGACACCTCTGAATATGACGGCGGCGACCTTACCGATACAAGCGTTTTAGGCAGTAAATATGCAACATATACTGTTAAAGCAAACGGCGCAAGTGAGTGGAAAGATTTTGTTATCTTCTCCAGTGTCGGCGAAGATAATTCTCTTAACATCCAGAATATTAAGGGGTATACCTTCTATATCAAATCTTCTGCCGCTACTCTTGCCCGTCCTAAAGCTATTCTTGCCAATGCTCAGCAGCTCTGGAATAATCCGAGCCTCCATAACGAATCCGCTATCGGCACAAATGAGTGGAAACAGATAAACTCTGCCGATATGAATGAGCAGAGCAAACTTTGGACCGATAATGGCGGAAGAGACCTTCCTAATGATGCTCCTTTGACAGGTTTTGGTCTTGATTTCTCACAACTTAATGGCGCCACCACTAATATAACCATCGGCTCAATGAAAGTTGTATTCACTGCTGTAAACAGCGATACTTTGGCTCTCGCTTCATCTAACGGAGACGAATTTATAGCAAAAGCAGAAGCATTTTATGAAGAAGCAATTGCAAATGAATATTATGCGGAAGATGATGTTAAGTTTGCGGCTTTCGCCCAAGCTTTAACGGCCGCTCAGGGTCCTGTTACTATTGAAAAGATTGCTTTTAAGCTTGCAGATGCATGGAAGCAGCTTAAGATATATGAAACCTTTGTTCCTGCAGTTGTATGGTCTGGCAACAATGTAGTAGGCACAGGTCTTAATGTATATGATTCTTCTGCATACGAAGGCAGCGATATAGATAAGAGCCTTTTAGGACCTAAGTATGCAACGTATAATGCGTATTTCGATGATGGTGGCGCTTCAGACGCAAGTGACTATGAGAACTACGTACTTTTCCAGCGCGCAGATGGCACTCCTACCGCCACCAATATCGGTAACCTTGAAAGCTTTAGCGTTTATATGAAGAGCGCTACAGGAATGCCTACAAGACCCAAACTTCATTTGCAGACTGCAACCGTTTGGAATAACCCATCATTCTTTAATGCAACGCTACTTACAAGTCAGTGGAGTCACCTCGGAACACATAATATTTCCGATTTATATGGATTCCAAAACTGTTATGCAGCAAATAGTCATCAGGGTCTCGTTAGCATTGGCTTTGACTTTGCGGGAGCAGGTGATATTGTTGTAGGCTCCATGGAGCTTGTGTTTAACGCAGTTGATAGTAAGACATTAGGATTGCTTAACACTGATATTACATCATTTGTTACCGAGGCGTTGTATTTCTATGATAATGCTGTTGCTAACTCTTCATTCTCTGAAGATAATGTTATATTTGCGGAATTTGCAAAATGTATTGAACAGATTAGAAATATTCAGGGAGCAGATGAAGTTCTTGCGATTGCAGAATTAAGAGCTGCTTGGAAAACTCTTAGTTCCATCACACTTCCCACTGCAGATACTTCAAAGTGGACTGTTGCAGATTGGGTATATGCCGCTAATAGACTTGATATAAGCGGCTATGCAAATACCGAAAAATTCAAGGAAGCTCTTGCGGTTGCAACCGCACTTCGTGATGAACTCGGTATGAGCGTTGGATGTAACTTCACAAGCTATCCCACATTTGCTGATTCAGAAGATGTGCTTTCAACCTTAGGCGAAAATGTGCTTTTAGGTAAGATGGCAGAGGCGTATTACTATAACGGTGTAGAGCTTGGTGCGTTGGTTACTCCAACCACTGAGGCACTTTCTGATGGCTCATATGATACTGTATTCTCAGCTTCAGATCTTGATTTCTCCGCCGAAGGCTCTTATGTTGAATTTGTTTATGGATTTGAAGGCGCGGCAGAGGTTAAGGATTTTGTAGTTGGCTTAAGTAATAATGCAGACCTTGCTAAGCTTAACTATAGAATTTATGCTGCAAATAATAGAGACGAATTATCACTTACTAGCTCTATCGTTGCAAGCTGCGATAACACCAATGGCGAACAGATTCAGTTGTTCAACTATGATGATAAACCTGATATTGTAGCCGCATATATTGCCTTCCGTTTTTACGGCGGCGCAAACGGACTTAATGTCAATGAACTTAGCGTTTACGGTAAGGTTTCCACCTACTCCGTAACAACAGGTTCTTTCTCCGATGACGAAATGGCCGCTCTTGGTAATAACCTTCTTGCGAATAGCGGTGTAATCGCATATCTTAAGACTGGCAACTCCGTTAAAACTAAATGGGATCTCGCAGGTTTAGGATATCCAGTTGGTAACATCGTTGATGGTAACAGCAAAACTGTAGTTGGTTTCGGTCAGCTTGCAAATATGGCTGTATTTAATCCTGGTGAGGAAATATCACTTCATATCTTATTTGACCTTAGGGAATCCTACTATTTAGAAAAAATTCTTATGAACCTTTACCATGAGAAGTATCTAGAGGCAGGTTTGTATGAAATCTATGCTTCTACCGAATTAGTTACCCTTTATAAGAAGGAAAATAAGATACTTGAATATAACAATATGGTAGACAGTGAGAATGGAACTACCAAAACTCAGTTGTTCACCGCTAGGGGTGAGGGCAAAGTAGCCAGATATGTTGATTTCCATATCAGAGTGCCCATAAGTGATTATGAAAAGGGCCTTGAAAAGTACGGATACCTTTGCTATCCACGTCTTAGGGACCTCGGTGTTTACGGTTCACGTTATAATAAGCCCTATGCAGAAATCAACTTCTTGCCTCACGTTCCCGTTGAGTTATACCGCACCGATGCAGGTGGTAATAAGGTGAGTATTTCTGAAGAAGAATACGGTCACGAAGAATATGCCTATGCTTTTGATGGTAAATATGATGTAGCAACTCCTATAGCACAGAACGGTAAAAATATTGATTTCATATTCAATCTTTGCGCTGATAAGATTATAAAATCAGTTAAGCTTTCCACCCTTACAGAGAATATTAAGGGAGTTAAGATTTATGCTTCAAACAACCTTGAGGATATCTGGAATGAATCATCTGTCGTTTTAGATTATAGCGGCGATGCCGTTAAAGAGGTTTACAGAGCATTTGCTGAAACCCCTATTAATGCAAGATATGTAAGGTTTAGTATTAACGATACCGTAAGCGGAATCCTCGACCCGACAGAAATTGAGGTTATCGGAGGAAATACTCAGGAATTTATTTATATGAATCTGGTTGAGGAGAGGAGCGATAGCGTTTCTCTTTGGCTTGAGGAGAAGAAGGATGATTATTATCTCTCTTCAACCCACGAAAGTGCTAACGAGTATAACAGCGCATGGAATGCAGAAAATATTTATGGTATGTCCTATGCATTTGACGGTGAAGAAGGCACTGTTGCTGATTTCTACGGCGGCTCTCTCGGAAATGCCGATGGAACCGGTAGAGAAACCTATAGCTTCCTTATGGACCTTGGAAATCTTATGGCTATCGATAGCATTAATTTCATAGCGGGAAGCTCTAGTGACTATTGGCCTACTAAGGTTAACTTCTATTTTGGTGAGGATGACATTGCCTTATTCGGCAAGGATGCTGTTCCTGCTATAAAATTTACCGAAAAATCCAGTTCCGAAAACGGTAGCTATTCTTATGAATTCTTACCTGAGATTGCTCAGTATGTAAGAATTGAGGTTGTTGAATCTTCTCACAGATACTATGATATGCATAATTTCATCGCTACTGTAGTTGCGGAAATACAGGTACACGGTCTTGAAATTATCGGTATGACTGCTTCGGAAGGCGTTGCTGCCTCTGTAACTCATATGGATACAGGTATCCGTGCAGATATTGTGGCACTTCGCGATAATGATGTTTTCACAACTGTTCAGGATATTGAAGTAATTTCACGGCCCGCCAATGATGATGAGAAGAAGGCATTAGCAGAACAGGATGCGATATTCGCTTCTGATATATATGATATATATATCCTTGACGCTAACCAAAAATTTGTAACTGATGTTGACGGAAGAGATATTAAAATTTATATACCCAAGGCCTTATTTAAGGGTAGTGGAGATGCTTATGTCCTTCTAAGGCAGTATGGCGAATATGTAATGGTTGATTTCGTAACCGAAGATGATTATTATGTGGTAACCGTTGATGATCCATCTGATATGAGCGTTGCTTTCTGTGAATTTGCAGATATTGAAATTCCTGAAGAGCCCACAGATATGGGTAATGATTTAACGGATGACGAAGATGACTGCGAAGATGAACCCGTCGAAGAGGATGAAGATGAAGACGAAGATGACGATAAGCCCAAGAAAAAGAAGAAGATTAAGGTTATTCGCAATAATAACGATGGTGACTTTGATTATCTCTGGCTCATTATCGGTGGCGCAATTGCGGTTGTCCTCATCGCTGCTGGCATCACACTCTTCTTAATTCTTAAAAAGAAAAAAGATAGGGAAGAAGAGCAATAAAGTCAGTTTAAAATAAGATATTTCTTATTACTCTTTTCAGACCTGGTGTCGCATCACACCCACCGAGCCCCCGTGGAAACACGGACTATTATACACCACTATAAGTTTATTGCAAGAGTGTAGAATTCTGAGGATACTTCATGCATAAATCAAAAAGGTAGCGCAGAACTATAAGAGTCATTTCTCCAGTTCTGCGCTTTTCTGCGGTTGTATGCTTTGCTGTTTTCTGGCTTGCGGGTAACAGGGTTCAAATCGCCCCATGTTTGCCGTTTTGCCTGATCTAGCTTTCTCTTTTCTTTTTTGGACAACTTCTCATAAGGGATAAACCGTTCCATAATATTCCTCCTTTAGTATAGCGTCCACCAGTAATCAAAACACTTCCTATACTGATTTCCGCGATAGATCTCGTTTCTCTTTCTGACGATTCGATTGGAATGCCGTTTCCAATAGCGTTCGGCGTTTGAGTTTTTTGGATACTTGATGTATTTACCAACCCGTTGAAAATGGCCATCAACATAGTCCCAGTCTACATAGGCGACTGTTGGCTTGTAGTGCCCATAGCTTAATAGCCGCATCATCTTGGCCTTGTGTTTGCCTTTCATTTCTCTTCGGTATGCCAGACCGGTTTTGCGTATGCCAGCTTTTTTAAAACGAGGTATCTGCAGGTACGCATCCTCGCAGTGCCCACTAAATAGGAACTCTGTCTGTACTTTATCACATCCACAGTACTCGAACTGAGGTTCAGAATCGAGCTCTTTGGCAATACGAAGGCGATAATCCACACCCTCGCAGATGGGACACTCGTCGCAGGCAAAATAATGCCTTCCAATATTGATCATCTGCCGCTCCTTATTCTGCATATATAAAAACTACTTGATAAATGAAGAAAACTGATGTATTCTAATATCCGGACATCAAGAGATTGGAGGAATCGTTATGGTAAAGATGTTTCCCGTGATTGACCTGGAAGCTACCGGCGAAAACATCACCCGCCTGCGCAAGGATCGTGGACTGACTGTCCGTGACCTGCAGAACTGGTTTGGTTTCGAAGAGCCTCAGGCAATCTACAAATGGCAAAA
>JAZRNX010000021.1:0-2828 GCA_045648365.1 Acutalibacteraceae bacterium | reverse complement strand
CCTATTCCAGAGACACAGCCTGAAGAGGCGCCGCGTCAAGAAAAGGTGCAGGTTGCTCGAGTGGAATCAACAGACAACATCGGGAAGCGAGAGCGCCTGCGAATTAGCCGCCGGGCGCGATGAAAATCGTGTCTCTCTTTTTGGTGCCGATGGTGGGACTCGCTACGGCGCAACGCGCCTACACGCCCACGGCGGCGAAAACCGTTCACTGAACGCTTTTCTTCCGAAACTCTAAAGAGTTTCTCCCTTCTGTTCGAATCCCTAACAGATAATAAAACAAAAATCCCCGACCATAAAGGTCGAGGATTTTTATTTGGTGACCCGGACGGGATTCTCCTCTCCGACTATCGAAAGGTCCACTGGACCTTTCTCCCAAACTTGTTGCGCGTTTCACTTGCCAAGTTTGGAGGTCGTTTCGAATCCCTAACAGAACAAGAAATAAAAAATCCCCAACCGAAAGGTTGAGGATTTTTATTTGGTGACCCGGACGGGATTCGAACCCGTGTTACCGCCGTGAAAGGGCGGTGTCTTAGGCCTCTTGACCACCGGGCCATATTGGTGGCTGTAATCGGACTTGAACCAATGACACCGCGGGTATGAACCGCGTGCTCTAGCCAACTGAGCTATACAGCCATATGGTTGTCACATTGAGCGACTAACTTATTATATAGGGTGCTAGGCGATTTGTCAAGTATAATTTTTAAAATTAAAACATTTTAATTTGTGCGGTTTCATTGACTTTAACGCTTTAATATGTTAAAATTATTAAAATTAATTTATCAGGAGCCGTATATGGAACATAAAGATTTTTCACAGTTGCTTTATAAGGCGGTTATGACACTTCAAACCCCTGAGGAGTGTCAGGCGTTTTTTGAGGATATTTGCACACCTAAGGAAATTCGTTCTTTAGCCCAGAGATTTGCCGTTGCTAAAATGTTAACCGAGGGCGCAGTATATAATGAAATTGTGCAGGAAACGGGCGCATCTACCGCTACGGTTAGCCGTGTTAGCCGTACTCATAGCGAAGGCTGTAAAACCGCTATAGAGAGAATGAAGGGCTAATTTACATAGATGTATAACGATTTTGCAAGATATTATGATATTCTGATGGAAGACGCCGATTATGACGGTAGAACAGAATATATTATATCCCTTTTTGATAAGTTTAATGCGAGACCCGAATTACTTCTCGATTTGGCCTGCGGTACTGGTGAATTCTCAAATCGAATGGCCAAGAAGGGCGTTTCTGTAATTGGCGTGGACATTTCTGAGGAAATGCTTACTGTTGCCCGACAAAAGAGCGACGAGCAGGGTAATAATATATTATATGTGTGTCAGGATGCCGCCAAACTCCAGCTTCACGATAAGGTGGGCGGGGCTATATGCTGTCTTGACAGTTTAAATCATATAATAGATTATGAAAAGTTCTACAAGGCCATAGAACGAGTGTCGATGTATCTTCGGGATAACGGACTCTTTATATTCGACCTTAATACCGTTTATAAGCACCGAGAGGTACTGGGTAATAACACCTTTGTTATGGATGAAGAAGGGGTTTACTGCGTTTGGCAGAACTTCTTTACACCTTCGGATAATACGGTGGATATCCAACTCGATTTTTTTGAGGAGGATGGGGAAAACTATAAAAGGTTTAGCGAGGATATAACCGAAAGGGCATATACCGAAAGTGAGATTTCTGCGGCTTTGCAGAAGGCGGGACTTGAAATTCTGGCGGTTTACGGGGATATGACCTACGAAAAACCGAAAGAAAACTGCGAAAGAGCAGTATATGTTACAAGGAAGATAAAATAATGGGAAAACTTATAAGATGTATAACCAGTGACGGACTCGTTATGGCTACGGCTATTGACAGTACCGATATCGTTTCCGCTGCTGAACAATATCATAAGACCTCTGCGGTGGTTACCGCCGCTCTGGGTCGACTTTTAACCGCAACCTCTATGATGGGGGATATGCTTAAAAATTCCAAGGATAGTATAACCCTTAAAATTGACGGCGGCGGACCTATTGGGTCTATTGTTACCGCTGCGGATTCCTATGGAAATGTTAGAGGTTATGCGGTGAATCCCGTAGTAGAAATTCCTCTAAAGCCCAACGGCAAATTGGATGTTTCGGGAGCGGTTGGTACTGATGGCTCTTTATATGTTATGAAGGATTTGGGGCTTAAAGAGCCGTATAACGGCTTTATTCCCATTGCAACGGGCGAAATTGCCGAGGATATTACCGCATATTATGCCGTTAGCGAACAGATACCTACGGTTTGCGCCTTGGGTGTACTTGTTAATCCCGATTTAAGCGTGAGAAAGAGCGGTGGATATATTATTCAGCTTCTTCCTGCGGCTACGGGCGACGAGGAGATTATTTACCGCCTTGAAAAAAATATTTCCTCTATGAAATCGGTTACAGAACTGCTTGACAGCGGCAAAGATATTGAGGAAATTGTTAGAATTGCCCTTGATGGATTTGAGGTGGAAGTTCTGGATGAGCGAAACGCTGCATATAAATGTAATTGTTCGAGGGAAAGATTTGAAAAGGCGCTTATAAGCTTGGGAACTGAGGAACTGGAGGATTTGGTCCGTGATTTGCCCGAAGCCCAAATGCAGTGCCAATTCTGCAACAAAACCTATACTTTTACCGATAAAGAAATCCGTAAATTAATCGATAATATAAAAAAATAAAAAATTTAATAAAAAATGCTTGACATTTCACGCGGCTTATGGTATTATACAGTTCGTCGCCGGTGAGTTACATTTAAGCGAACCAGCGCTAATGTGGGAGCATAGCTCAGCTGGGAGAGCATCTGCCTT
>JAZRNX010000020.1:0-33749 GCA_045648365.1 Acutalibacteraceae bacterium | reverse complement strand
GCTGCGAACTTCATAATACGTCCGCCCTTAACGGTTTTGGATACACGGTTTATAGAAACTACACGTTCCTGTAAATCTAATGTTGATGCATCAATATTTGTAGCCAAAAGTATTCCTCCTCCTTATTAGAACTTGAGGCCGCCCTCACGGGCACCTTCGGCAAGCTCCTTAACGCGACCGTGATATACGTATCCGCCGCGGTCAAAAACAACCTCAGAGATACCCTTTGCGGTAGCGCGTTCAGCGATTAACTGTCCAACCTTACGCGCACCCTCTTTGTTAGAACCGCTAAGACCGAAATCTTTTTCGTTAGAAGCGGCTGCCGCGAGAGTTACGCCGTTTACATCATCGATAAGCTGGGCGTAAATGTGGCTGTTGGAGCGGAATACATCAAGACGAGGACAAGCTGCTGTGCCGTTGATTTTGGAACGAACGCGGGCATGGCGCTTGATTCTTGCCTTATTGCTGTTCGGTTTAGTAACCATTTTCTATACACTCCTTTATTATTTCTTACTACCCTTGGCTGCCTTACCTTCTTTGCGGCGGATGTGTTCATCAGAGTACTTAATACCCTTGCCCTTATAAGGCTCGGGGGGTCTCTTCTTACGAACATCAGCTGCAAACTGGCCAACCATCTGCTTATCTGCACCGCTGATAATAATCTTATCAGGAGCCGGTACATCGATTTGAATACCGTCAATTTCAGGAACGATTACCTGATGGGAATAACCAAGGTTCATTACAAGGTTATTACCCTGCTTCTGTGCACGGTAACCAACGCCGTTGATTTCAAGTGTCTTGGAATAACCCTCGGAAACACCCTTAACCATATTGGCGATAAGTGTTCTGGTGAGGCCGTGTAAGGAGCGGTGTTCCTTATTGTCGGTAGGACGGGTAACTACGATATTACCCTCTTCAACTGCAACATTAATGTCTGCATTGAAGGTGTAGGTGAGTTCGCCCTTAGCGCCCTTTACGGTGATAACGTTGCCGTTAAGCTTAACTTCAACACCTGCGGGAACTGCGATGGGCATCTTTCCTATTCTAGACATAACCTTGCACCTCCTTACCAAACAAATGCGAGAACTTCGCCGCCGATATTGGCTTTGCGAGCCTGCTTGTCTGTCATAATACCTTTAGAGGTGGAAAGTATTGCAATACCAAGGCCTTTCATAACCTTAGGCATATCCTCTACATTAGTGTAGATACGCAAACCGGGCTTAGAAACTCTGCGAATTCCGCTTATGGTCTGCGATTTATTGGCGCCATACTTCAAAACGATATGAATCACGCCCTGCTTACCGTCTTCTTCAACGGTAAAGCTGCTGATGTAACCTTCATCAAGAAGAATCTGGGCGATTGCCTTTTTAACCTTTGATGCAGGAACATCTACCGAATCATGTTTAGCTGCAGATGCGTTACGAATTCTCGTAAGCATATCAGCGATAGTATCGGTGATTTGCATGCCGTAAACCTCCTTTAGATTTGCGCCTTACCAACTTGCCTTCTTAACTCCGGGAATCTCACCTTTATAAGCGAGTTCTCTGAAGCAGATACGGCAGATGCCGTACTTGCGAAGATAAGCGTGGGGGCGGCCACAGATTTTACATCTGTTATACTCTCTGGTTGAAAACTTAGCGGGACGAGCCTGCTTAACCTTCATAGATGTTTTAGCCATAATTCCTTCTCCTTATCTCGCAAACGGAGCGCCCATAAGAGTTAATAACTCGCGAGCCTCTTCATCTGTCTTTGCAGTAGTAACGAAAATTATATCCATACCGCGTACTTTGTCGATTTTATCATACTCGATTTCGGGGAATATCAACTGTTCTTTAACGCCCATAGCATAGTTGCCACGACCGTCGAAAGCGTCAGGATTGATACCTCTGAAGTCTCTAACTCTGGGGAGAGCAGTATTGAAAAGTCTTTCAACAAATTCGTACATTCTTTCACCGCGGAGTGTTACCTTAACGCCAATGGGAGAGCCCTCACGGAGCTTAAAGTTGGCGACAGATTTCTTAGCGCGGCAGGGTACGGCCTTCTGACCTGTAATTTTGCCGAGGTCGGTGATTACAGCATCGATAACCTTAGAGTTATCTTTTGCCTCACCGCAACCTACATTGATAACGACCTTATCGAGTTTCGGAATCTGCATGACGCTCTTATATCCAAATTTGGTCATCAATGCAGGAGCAATTGAATTTTTATATTCATTTCCAAGCGTTGACATTTGTCATGTTCCTCCTACTCTTAAAGTTCTGCGCCGCATTTTTTGCAAACGCGGGTTTTCTTGCCATCTTTACCTACTACATTACCTATTCTGGTAGGCTTATTGCACTTAGGGCAAACAACCTGAACCTTGCTAGCATAGATAGCGCTTTCGGTCTCGATGATGCCGGAGGGGTCTCCAGCTTTTCTGGGCTTAACATGTTTCTTAACTTTGTTTAAACCCTCTACTATTACTTTACCCTCTTTGGGGCTAACCTCAAGTACCTTTCCGGTCTTCTTGCGGTCCTTAGCATCTCCTGTAAGGAGTACTACAGTATCGCCGGTTTTAATGCGAAGCTTACTCATATTCAATTTACCTCCCATTAAAGTACTTCCGGAGCGAGAGAAAGGATTTTAGTATAATCCTTTTCACGAAGCTCACGGGCTACCGGTCCAAAAATACGGGTACCACGGGGGTTCTTATCATCACGGATAATTACTGCCGCATTTTCGTCGAATCTGATGTATGTGCCGTCATTGCGACGAAGGCCCTTTGCAGAACGAACCACAACTGCCTTTACTACATCGCCCTTCTTTACTGTACCGCCAGGAGCGGCCTTTTTAACAGAAGCAACGATAACATCGCCAATGTTGGCATACCTCCTTCTGGAGCCGCCAAGAACGCGGATGCACATAATTTCTTTTGCACCGGTATTGTCGGCAACCTTGAGGTAACTCTGTTGTTGTATCACAGTGGTTTCCTCCTTAGACTACTTAGCCTTTTCGATTATTTCGGCAACGCGCCATCTCTTATCCTTAGAGAGAGGTCTCGTTTCCATAATAAGAACTCTGTCGCCGAGGCCACAGATATTGTTCTCATCATGAGCCTTAAGTCTGATAGTGTTTTTAATAATCTTCTTGTAGAGCGGATGCTTTACATTGTCTTCAATAGCAACTACAACGGTCTTTTCCATTTTGTTGCTTACAACCTTACCCACTCTGGTTTTACGAAGGTTTCTTTCGCTCATTTAGACTACCTCCCTACTTTAAGCGTTAGCGCTGTCTGCGATTTCTTTCTCGCGAATAATGGTCTGAACGCGAGCGATATCTTTCTTGACAGCAACTATGCGCATGGGGTTGTCGAGCTGATTAATGGCATGTTGGAAACGAAGATGGAATAATTCATCCTTAAGCTTTGCCAACTGCTCATTGAGCTCGGGTAAAGTGTTTTCTCTGATTTCCTTTGCATTCATTACTGCTCACCACCCTGTTCTTTACCTATAAACTTACATTTGATAGGCAGTTTGTTAGCTGCAAGACGCATTGCCTCGCGAGCTAATTCCTCGGATACGCCGCCGATTTCGAACATAACGCGTCCGGGTTTTACCACTGCTACCCAATACTCAGGAGAACCTTTACCTTTACCCATTCGAGTTTCAGCAGGTTTCTTGGTTATTGGCTTGTCAGGGAAAATTTTAATCCATACTTTACCGCCACGCTTGATATAACGAGTCATAGCAATACGGGCTGCCTCTATCTGATTAGAGGTTATCCATGCGGGTTCAAGCGCCTGCAAACCGAAATCGCCGTGAGAAACCTTATTGCCTCTCATAGCAGTACCGGTCATTCTGCCGCGGTGTACCCTACGGAATTTAGTACGCTTAGGCATTAACATTAGCGGGCGCCCCCTCTCTTATTAGTTCTGCGGTTCTCATTGAGAACTTCACCCTTATAAATCCAAACCTTAACACCGATTCTGCCGTAGGTTGTATCTGCCTCTGCAAAACCGTAGTCAATGTCTGCTCTAAGGGTCTGAAGCGGAATGGTACCTTCATGATACTGTTCGCTTCTTGCGATTTCAGCGCCACCAAGACGACCTGAAACCTGAGTTTTGATACCCTTAACGCCAAGGCGCATTGCTCTGCCGATGGCGAGCTTCATAGCACGACGGAAGGATACACGCTTTTCAAGCTGTAAAGCGATGTTTTCTGCAACGAGCTGTGCATCTGCATCGGGGTTCTTTATCTCAACGATATTGATTACAACAGTCTTTCCAAGCATATTCTGGCAGGTTTCGCGTAACTTTTCAATTTCAGAACCGTTACGACCGATTACCATGCCGGGCTTAGCGCAGTGAATGTGAATTCTAACGCGCTTAGCATCACGTTCGATTTCGATTTTAGCAATACCTGCAGTAGCTAACGCTTTCTTGAGGTATTTACGGAGGTTATAGTCCTCAACTAATGTATCACCAAAGGTGCTATCATTAGCAAACCAACGTGAATCCCAGTTTTTAATAACACCAACACGCAAACCGTGGGGATTTACTTTCTGGCCCATAATTTAACCTCCTTACTTAAATCTCGCGTTCTTTGAGAACGAGTGTCATATGGCTTGTTCTCTTTAAGATGCGGTGTGCACGACCGTGGTCCTTAGGACGAATTCTCTTGAGGATGGGTCCGGGACATACGAGGCATTCTGCAACATAAAGTCTTGCCATATCCATGTTTTTGTTTTCTGCATTTGCCATTGCTGACTTAAGCAGCTTCTCTAAATACTCACAAGCGGACTTAGGAGTAAATTTGAGTATAGCCATAGCTTTGTCAGCGTCCTGATTTCTAATTAAATCAAGAACAATCTTCACCTTACGGGGTGAGATACGGGCATATTTAAGTGTTGCCCTTGCTTCCATAGTTAACTCTCCTTTCGGCCGCTTACTTACCGGTTGTTTTAGCGCCGGCGTGACCTTTGAATGTTCTTGTCGGTGCGAATTCACCGAGCTTATGGCCAACCATATCCTCTGTTACATATACAGGCACGTGCTTACGGCCGTCATGAACAGCAAAAGTGTGTCCGACGAAATCGGGGAATATGGTAGACGAACGGCTCCAGGTTTTAAGCACGCGCTTTTCACCGGCTTCATTCATTTCTTTGACTCTTTTGAACAACACGGGTTGTACATAAGGGCCTTTTTTAATGCTTCTTCCCATTATGAATTTCTCCTTTCGTGGACTTACTTACGACGCTTCACGATATACTTATCGCTCTGCTTATTCTTCTTACGGGTCTTGTAACCCATAGTGGGTTTACCCCAAGGGGTAACAGGACTGGGACGACCGATGGGTGACTTACCTTCACCACCACCGTGTGGGTGGTCACAGGGGTTCATTACAGAACCGCGAACGGTAGGTCTCCAACCCATGTGGCGCTTACGACCTGCTTTACCGTAGTTAACATTAGCGTGTTCAGGATTGGACACGGTGCCTACGGTTGCCATACATTTTTCAGGCACGTTGCGAAGTTCGCCGGAGGGCAAACGAAGAAGTGCCATACCGTTTTCTCTTGCCATAAGCTGAGCCATGTTACCTGCTGAACGAGCGAGCTGAGCGCCCTTGCCAGGATAAAGCTCAATGTTATGAATAAAGGTACCAACGGGAATATTAACGAGGGGAAGTGCGTTACCGGGCTTGATATCAGCATCGGGACCGCTTACAACCTTATCGCCAACTTTTAATCCCTGAGGAGCGATAATGTAACGCTTCTCGCCGTCCTCGTACTGAACGAGGGCGATAAATGCAGAACGGTTGGGGTCGTATTCAAGGGTAAGAACGGTTGCGGGTACTCCGAAACGGTCTCTCTTGAAATCGATTACTCTGTACTTTCTGCGGTTTCCGCCGCCTCTGTGGCGAACGGTGATTCGGCCATAGCTATTACGGCCGGCATTTTTCTTTATTGGCTCAAGCAAACTTCTTTCGGGCGCAACTTTGGACAATTCGGAATAATCCATGGTTGTCATATTGCGGCGACCGTTAGTAGTCGGCTTATAATGCTTTATTGCCATTTGTTTCACTCTCCTATTTAGGCTTAGCGAAGTTGTCTTTCAACTTCATACATCACCGGAAATTTAAAATTTCCTCTTACGCTTACATAAGACCGTCGAAGAATTCGATGGACTTAGAATCGGCTGTGAGGGTTACAACTGCCTTCTTCCAAGAAGCAGTGTATCCTTCGTAGCGGCCCATTCTTCTTGCCTTACCGCGTACATTAATTGTGTTTACCTTGGCAACGTCAACCTTGAACAATTCCTTAACGGCATCTGCGATTTCGTACTTGGAAGCGTCCTTAGCGACCTTGAAGGTGTATTTCTTGTCAGCTATACCTGACATGCTCTTTTCGGTAATTACCGGAGCGATAATGATATCCTGTGCGGTTTTCATTATGCGTACACCTCCTCAATTTTTGCGACAGCACCCTTAACCACTACAAGTGTATCGGCATTGATGATGTCATAGGTGTTAATTGTGTTAACCTGAGCAGATTTAGCGCCTGCAATGTTAGCAATACTCTTAACTGCATAAGCATCGTTGTTTTCGAGAACAACAAGAGTCTTCTTTGCTGCGCCAATTGCCTTTAAGCATTCTGCAACGGTCTTAGTCTTAAATCCGTCCAACTTAAGTTCATCAAGAACTATCATATTGCCTGTTGCAACCTTATCGGAAAGAGCAGACAAGAGAGCAAGACGGCGAACCTTCTTGTTAAGAGAATAAGAATAATCTCTTGGCTTGGGTGCGTGGACAATACCACCATGTCTCCACTGGGGAGCTCTGGTCGAACCCTGACGGGCATGGCCTGTACCCTTCTGTCTCCAGGGCTTTTTGCCGCCGCCGGAAACTTCTGTGCGGGTCAGAGTGGATTGTGTGCCCTGACGCTGATTGGCAAGATAGTTAACTACTGCCATGTGCATAACAACTGCATTGGGTTCGATACCGAATACTGCATCGGAAAGTTCGATTTTACCAACGCTTTTACCTGTCATATCAACAACTGCTATATTAGGCATAATTCAAAACACTCCTTCCTTAAGCTTTAACGCTATCGAAGAGAACTACGATACCGCCCTTGGGGCCGGGGATGGCGCCCTTAACAGCGATTATGTTCTTTTCTGCGTCTACTTTAACTACGCTGAGGTTCTGAACGGTTACACGCTCGTGACCTAAGTGACCAGCCATCTTCTTGCCTTTGAAGATTCTTGCAGGGTCGATAGTACCGAGAGAACCACCGTGGCGATGAACAGGACCTGTACCGTGGGTTTCTTTAAGACGGCCAAAATTCCAACGCTTAATTACGCCGGCATAGCCCTTACCCTTTGAGGTGCCTCTTACATCAACAGCTTCACCTTCAGCGAATATGTCTGCCTTGATTATATCGCCCACATTCATCGCGCTAATGTCTTCAAGACGGAATTCGCGAAGAACCTTCTTGGGAGCTACATCGCCTTTAGCGAAGTGGCCCTTCATGGGCTTGTTTACCTTAGAAGCCTTCATATCGCCGTAGCCAATCTGAATAGCTTCAT
Source organism: Acutalibacteraceae bacterium (assembly GCA_045648365.1). Lineage (GTDB taxonomy): Bacteria > Bacillota > Clostridia > Oscillospirales > Acutalibacteraceae > UBA737. The sequence goes on along the minus strand of JAZRNX010000020.1, from coordinate 26,188 downwards.
AACCGTCATTCTCGGTAGTTTTCTTCTGTGAGATAACGCAGGGACCTGCTTCAACAACAGTTACCGGAACAACATTACCATTTGCATCAAAAAGCTGAGTCATGCCAAGCTTTTTGCCAATGATTGCCTTTTTCATTGTTTTTTCCTCCTTTGGTTATTGGTCAACTTACGCTGACTTGACCTGCGGTGTCGAAACGCTTTATTTATATAAGGTGTTATAAATTAAAGCTTGATTTCGATTTCTACACCGGCGGGGAGCTCAAGGTTTGTTAAGGCCTCAACAGTTTTGTTGGAAGGTCTGATAACATCGATGAGTCTCTTGTGTGTCCTCATTTCGAACTGCTCACGGCTGTCCTTATACTTATGAACAGCGCGGAGAATGGTTACAACTTCTTTTTCGGTGGGAAGCGGTACGGGACCGGATACCCTAGCGCCTGTACGTTTAGCGGTTTCCACTATCTTTTCAGCGGACTGGTCTACAAGTGCGTGGTCATAACCCTTTACTCGAATTCGGATTTTTTCTTTTACTGCCATGTGATTTTCGCCTCCTAATTTAGTTGGCGGGCAAAACTTACACCGTGCCGCGTGTTTCTTCACGGCACAATATAAAACCGGCAATTGCTGGGGTCACAGACAATTCCGGAACAGCGGACTATTCCGCCGTTGCACAAAGGATTCGCAAGTATCTTTTGTGCTTCCATAGTTCTTTCGCCCGGTTTAAAATCGGACATACTCCGCGGAAATTTCCCGACTCGGTGGTCGGCCACCTCCCGCATCAACGCATGTATTTTACGCCACATTTACGCAGCGTACCTATGTATATTATCATAATCAAGCCCCGTTGTCAAGAACTTTTTTGAAAAATTTTTTATATTTTTAACGAAATTTTAATACATTTTCGTGCAAAAAAACGAAGGCCGAAAGCCTTCGTTTTTTAATAAATTTATGAATTTATTCTTTTAAATCCTTCGCCCAAGATTTCTCCTGCCTCGCCTACAACCACAAAGGCATTTTTATCGAACTCGTTAACCACCGAATAAACTGCAGAAACCTCATTAAGCCGCACTGTGCACATAAGCATTTCTCTTTCTTTACCCGTATAGGCGCCCCGCGATTTAAGCATTGTAACACCGCGGCCTACCTTTTCAATAATGGCCCTGCTTATTTCCTCGGGATTATCGGTCACTATATAAATTATTTTCCCCTTATCCGAACCATAAAGAACAGTATCCATAACCTTAGACGAAACAAACATAGCAATTACAGAATAGAGGGCTGTTTCAATATTCCTAAAAACTATGGCAGTAATAATAATTACCAGCCCATCCATAGTGAGTAGTACTCTACCAACCGTCAAATGACGAAATCTTTGGTTGATTACCTTGGCGATTATATCAACACCGCCTGTGGTGCCGCCTCGCATAAACACAAAACTTAAGCCCAGTCCCATAATTATACCGCCGAAAATAGCCGCTAAAATATTATCGGTTTCATAAGCGGGGATATAGGTTTCGGTTATTTCAAGGGACAATGAAACCATAGCCGTAGCAATAGCGGTTTTAACTATAAACTTTTTGCCAAGTTTTATAAAGCCTAATATTATAATAGGTATATTTATAACGAAAACCAAAAGACCTGTAGGTATATTTGTGAATCTATGAATGAGGGTGGAAACACCGGTCACTCCTCCTGCACTTAACATATTGGCATCGATAAGTGCGGTAATGGACAGCGCATAAAGAAAACTGCCCATAGCCATAAGTATCATATCTGCAACAACCTTAAATATTTTCTTTTTCATAATGCGCCTCCTACCCATATAAATATTATATACCGTTTTTTACGGAAACCATGTTAGTTATAAGAATTGATAATTAAATTAAACAATTCTTTCGCTCTCTCGGTCTTTCCCGAAAGATGAAGGTAACCAAAAACGCACTCAAGTCCCGTGGCAGTGTGATATTCCCCTCCGGTTGCACTTTTGGGGGTGTTACCGGTATGAAAATTCCTTCCTCTTTTAAAAACCGCCATTTCTTTCTCGGTTAAAGAGGATTCAATAACCTTGAATGCTTTAGCCTGTGAAGAAGCATTTACCCATTCCACCGAAAGTTTATGAAGTTCACCCGAAGGTCTGTTAACACTCGCCAAGTGGGTTCTCACATAAAGTGCGTAAACCGCATCTCCAACAAACGCCAATACAGAAGGGCTTAAAAGATTTACCTTTTCCATCTTTTGATTACTCCATATATTCAAACTCGATATCGTAAACGCTTACGGTATCGCCTTCAGTTACGCCCGCTTCTTTAAGCGCGCTTATAATTCCGCTTGAACGAAGCACCCTTTCAAAATACTGAAGGGATTCGTAATCCTCTGGGTCTATGGTATCCATAACCTGCAAAATCCAAGGAGCATCTTCAACAAAGAAAACTCCGTCGCAAGCGCGAATATTAAAGCTTCTCTTCTTTTCAAAGGTAAAGTCCTCAACAGGTTTTGGCTCTGCCTCGTATTTTTTAATAGCAGGAAGTCGGGAAAGTTCCTCAGCCACTGCGTTAACCACATCGGAAGTGCCCTCTGCAATAGCCGCCATAACAGGAAAGAATTTATAACCCTTTTCCTCGAAATATTTTCTCATTTCTTCGATTTGCTCTTCATCGCACAAATCGCACTTATTGCCTACCACTATTTGAGGTCTATCTTTGAGTTCCTCACTGAAAACGGCAAGTTCTTTATTGATTTTATCAAAATCTTCCTTGGGGTCTCTACCTTCGCTACCTGATATATCAATAACATGAACCAGCATTCTGCAACGCTCAACATGGCGCAAAAATTCATGGCCAAGGCCTACGCCCTCACCTGCGCCCTCAATAAGACCCGGAATATCTGCCATAACAAACGAGGTTCCCTCATCAACCCTTACAACACCTAAAACAGGGGTTAAGGTTGTGAAATGATAGTTAGCAATTTTGGGCTTTGCTTCACTTACAACGGAAATAAGCGTAGATTTGCCCACATTGGGAAAACCAATAAGTCCCACATCGGCAAGAAGTTTAAGTTCCAAAACCACTTCGAGTTCTTCACCGGGATTGCCGCGCTTAGCAAAGCGGGGCACCTGACGGGTAGCCGTGGCAAAATGCTGATTACCCCAACCGCCGTTACCGCCTTTTGCGATAACTACGGGCTCATCATCAGAAATATCGGCAATAATTCTGCCGTTCTCAGCGTCTTTAACAACTGTGCCTCTGGGAACACCTACAATAAGAGGAGCGCCCTTTTTGCCGGTGCAACGGGATGTTCCGCCATCTGCTCCGTTTTCTGCCGCGTATTTTCTTTTATATCTGAAATCCGCCAAGGTTGATAAGCTATCATCAATCTGGAAAATTATATCACCGCCGCGACCGCCGTCACCGCCATCGGGACCGCCTGCCGCAACATATTTTTCTCTGTGAAAGGAAATGGCTCCGTTTCCGCCGTTACCCGCCTTCACATAAATTTTCGCTATATCTACAAACATTTTTTACTCTCCGCTAAAAAAGTTTAGTTCTCTTCTTCAAAACCCTCAAAATCTTCGAATTCATCAAACTCGGGCTCACTTTCAAGCACCATCTGATATAATTCCTCGGCCTTTTCTAAATTAGATTCATCAACATAAATCTTCTCACTGATAAATTCTCCGCCGAAGCCTATTTTTATACCTTTATCCTCACCGTTTTCGGAAAGAGAATAAGGGATTTTATTATCGTTAAGAATATCCTTAAAAATTTCTGCGGTAACTATATCCTCTACCGCTGCTACCAAAACAGGTTTTTCTATAATTTCTTCTTTCTTTTCTTCTTGCGGTTCAAAATCAAGCTCTGCCCCGCAAACTAGGCAAAACTCCGCGGAATCTTCACACATACTCGAACAAACTCTGCACTTTTTCATAAAATCACCTGTTCCTCCAAAAATAAAAAATCCGAGCAGACACAAATAATATGCCGCTCGGATTATTTTACCCTAAAATTACTGCTCTACTGCGTAGATGCTAACCTGCTTACGGTCTTTATCTAAACGCTCAAACTTAACCTTACCGTCGATAAGAGCAAATAAGGTGTCATCAGAGCCGCGGCCTACGTTGTTGCCTGCGTGGATATGTGTTCCTCTCTGACGAACGAGAATGTTGCCTGCGAGAACGAACTGACCGTCAGCTCTCTTAACGCCAAGACGCTTTGACTCACTGTCACGACCGTTCTTGGTTGAACCCATTCCCTTCTTATGAGCAAACAGGCGAATGTTTATCTTCAACATGATGATTTACACCTCCGTGATGATTCTTAATTGTTTTCTATACTCTTTGGAAAGTTCGGTTATATGAAGCTTAAAACCTTCTAGTACCGAAATGGTTTTATCGCTTGGATTTTCAATAAAAATCCTCATAAACCCATCGTTCACCTTGGTTTCGCATTTATCACCGATAATTTCTATTACGGTGTTGACCGCCATATAAGCCGCCGAAGAAACCGCCGAGCAAACAAGCTTTCCCTTTTCGTCGCCACAGTTTTCTGTACTGTGGCCACTGATTTCAAAACCGCAGATACGGTTTTGCTTTTCTAAAAATTTAACACTGGTCATAATTAACCAATCTCGGTAATAAGTACCTTTGTATAGGGCTGTCTGTGACCCATCTTGCGGGCGCAACCCTTCTTGGGCTTATAGGTAAATACAGTAACCTTCTTGCCCTTACCGTTCTTAACAACGGTACCCTTTACGAAAGCATCCTTAACATAAGGCTTACCTACTTTGAGAGTTCTGTTGCTTACAGCTACAACCTTATCAAAGGTTATTTCTTCATCAACTTCGGCATTAAGCTTCTCAACATAGATAGTATCACCGTTTTCAACACGGTACTGCTTTCCACCAGTCTCGATAATTGCGTACATTCTTTTTCCACCTGCTTCTTTATTCAGTCTCGCTACAATAGGCGTGCACCTAAATTTTAGGCGCAACTTAAAAAGCCCACAATATGCGGCTTGAACATTCTATCACACAAAAAGCAAGATGTCAAGAAAAATATGATTTTTTCTTTTTTATATTTGATTTTCTTTATTTATATGATATACTTAAATTAGAATACAGTATTAAGAGGTGTTGTTATGCCTAACATTGAAGAGCTTGACCCTAATTTTAAGGTGAAGCAAGAATATGACGAAAAGGGTATTACTTTTTTTAACATTGAAAACAAGCCCTTTAAAATTTATGGAATTAAAAAGCAGGAAACAGAAGCACAGCCCAATGGACAATACTGCCGTATGGACCACGAGGTTTCTAAAACGGTAAGTTACAACGTTACCTGGCTTAATTATAACACTGCAGGCGGCCGTGTGCGTTTTAAGACCAATAGCCCAACGGTTACCATCCTTTGTACCCAGAGCGGAATTCCTAATTACTCCCATATGTGCCGTGTTGGCTCTTCGGGCTTTGACCTATATCTCGAGGAAGATGACGGCACCTCGGTTTACTGCGGCTCCTTTGTTCCGCCCTTCGATAAAAAAGATGGTTATGTAAGCTCTGTGAATATAGGTAACGGGGAAATGAAAAATGTTTGCATTAATTTCCCTCTCTACAGCAATATTATTGATTTGCAGATAGGTGTCAAAAACGACTGTATTTTAGAGGCGCCTCGCTCCTATACTATTGAAAAGCCTATGGTTTTCTATGGCTCATCTATAACCCAAGGGGGATGTGCCTCCCGCCCCGGCAACTCATATCAAGGATTTATATCCCGCCACTTTGACTGCGACTTCCTTAATCTCGGTTATGCGGGAAGCGCAAAAGGTGAGCCTACTGCCAGCGAATATATCAAAAACCTTGATATGTCGGTTTTCGTTTATGATTATGACTATAATGCTCCTTCTCTTGAACATCTTAAAAACACCCACGAAACCTTCTTTAAAGATATAAGAGAAGCCCACCCCGACCTTCCTATTATAATAATGTCGCGCCCCTATTTCCTTGATGACCCCGAAACAGTGGCAAGAAGAGAAATTATTGAAACTACATACAATAACGCCGTTAAAAACGGGGATAAAAATGTTTATTTCCTTAACGGCAAACAGCTTATGGCTCTTTGCGGTAATGACGGTAATGTTGACGGTTGCCACCCTAACGACCTAGGATTCTTCTCTATGGCGCAAGCGCTTATCAAAGTGCTTGAAGATATATTAAAATAGGAGTAATTTATGAAAATTGCAGTTATTACGGGCGCTTCTTCAGGAATCGGCATAGATTTTGCCAAAGAGATTTTAAAACAGCGCCCCGAAATTGAAAAAATCTGGATTATTGCCCGCAGAAAAGAAAAACTCGAACAATTGAAGGACGAACTTGGGGATAAAATTCACCCCTTCGCCCTTGATATAACAAGCCCCGAGGCTATTGAGGTTTATAAAAAGGAACTCGCAAAAAGCGATGCTGATGTTAAACTACTTATCAATAATGCAGGTTTTGGTAAACTCGGCAATTTTGATGAGCTATCAACCGAGGATAATGCAGGTATGGTACGCCTTAACTGCGAAGCCTTGACGGTTATGTCAAGCGTTACCCTTCCCTTTATGAAGGAAGGCGCAGAAATTATTAATTCCTGCTCTATTGCTTCCTTTGCACCCAATTCAAGAATGGGTGTTTACTGCTCTACAAAGGCATTTGTTATGTCCCTTTCCCGTTGTATGAGAGCCGAGCTTAAGCGTAGAAAAATTAATGTCCTCGCTATGTGCCCCGGACCTATGGATACAGAGTTTTTAGCGGTGGCTAATATAGAAAAGGGGTCAAGCCATACATTTGATACCCTTCCCCGCGTCAACCCCGCGGTTATGGCAAGAAAGTGCCTTAAGGCATCAAAAAAAGGCAGAAGTGTTTACACGAATCGCCTTTTTTATAAGTTTTACCGCCTTGTTGCGAAAATCCTTCCCCACTCCATCGTTATGAAGATGGCGGCCACCTGATTTCTTGACAAATAAAAGAAAACACATATAATTAGATAAGATAATTTTTGGAGGAAAAATATGTCAATACTTATTACAGGCGGAGCAGGTTATATAGGAAGCCATACCTGCGTAGAAATGTTAAATGCAGGCAAGGATATCATTGTTATTGATAACCTTGATAACAGTTCAAAAGAATCTCTTAAAAGGGTTGAAGCCATAACGGGCAAAAAGGTTAAGTTCTACCAAGATGATGTCTGCGATAAAAAAGCCCTTCGCAAGATTTTCAAAAAGCATAATATTGAGGCGGTTATCCATTTCGCAGGGCTTAAAGCAGTTGGAGAATCGGTTAAACTGCCTATGAAATACTATGAAAACAACCTTATTAGCACTATTTCTCTCATTGATGTTATGAATGAGTTTGGTGTTAAAAAGATAGTGTTCTCATCCTCCGCTACCGTTTACGGCGTGGCAAAGGAAATGCCCTTAACCGAGGGTATGCCTACGGGCGCCATTAACCCCTATGGCAGAACAAAATTATTTATCGAAGAAATTCTTCGGGACCTTTATGTTTCGGATAATGAGTGGTGCATAGCCCTTCTTCGTTACTTTAACCCCATCGGTGCCCACAAAAGCGGTACCATTGGCGAAGACCCCAAAGGAATTCCCAATAATCTTATGCCCTATATTTCACAGGTTGCTGTTGGCAAACTTAAAGAACTTCACGTTTTCGGCAACGATTATAATACGGTTGACGGAACGGGTGTCCGCGATTATATCCATGTTGTTGACCTGGCAAAAGGTCATGTTAAAGCGGTGGATTGGGCACTTAAAAATAAGGGTTGCGAAGCAATAAATCTCGGCACCGGTAACGGTACCAGCGTTCTTGAACTTCGTGATGCCTTCGTTAAAGCTTCAGGCGTAGAGGTGCCCTATGTAATCGACGCCCGACGCCCCGGCGACCCCGACGAAGTTTATGCAAACGCTAATAAAGCCAAAGAACTACTGGGCTGGGAAGCTGAGTTTGGCATTGAAGAAATGTGCGAAGATACTTGGCGTTGGCAAAGCGGCAATCCTCAAGGATATTCTAAATAAAGTATGATAAAATTGTGCGGGAGGGGTAACCCCTCCCCTGCAATATAAAAACAAATATTTCCGCTCGTGGCGCAGCTGGATAACGCAGCAGATTCCGATTCTGAAGAACGGGGGTTCAAATCCCTTCGAGCGGGCCAATAAAATAGGATTGGTATCGCAAGATACTGCTCCTATTTTATTTTGCACTGAGCAAAGAGGGGATTTGAAACGACCTCCAAACTCTGCGAGTAAAACGAGCGAAGAGTTTGGGAGAAAGGTCCGGTGGACCTTTCGATAGCCGGAGAAGAAAATCCCTTCGAGCGGGCCAATAAATTAGGAGTGATGTCGCAAGACATTGCTCCTAATTTATTTTGCATTGAGCGAAGAAGGGATTCGAAACGACCTCCAAACTCTGCGAGTAAAACGAGCGAAGAGTTTGGGAGAAAGGTCCGGTGGACCTTTCGATAGCCGGAGAAGAAAATCCCTTCGAGCGGGCCAACAAAACTCCAAGTCAGACGACTTGGAGTTTTGTGTTTGTGTCCTCGTGACACAATATCGTTTTGCGGTGAAACCGCAAACATCATTTGACTTTTAGGTCAACATCATTTACCTTTTACGGACACAAAACGGAGTTGCGGAAAACCGCAAACAGTGTTGCCTTCGGCAAACGATGTGGGCTTCGCCCAATGATGTTATTCTACTTATAAATCAAAACCCCTTCAACCAATATATCTTGCACTTACTTAAACTAAATGATATAATAAAATAAAGGGTTTTGGGAGGCAATATTATGAAAAAAGAAAAAAGATTTAAAAAGGTTTATTCCCAAGGCGGATTAACCGCTACCGAGATTTTAGTTGATAAAGAAACGGGTGTGAATTATGTTTTTTACCAAAGCGGCTATGCGGGTGGTCTTACTCCCCTTCTTGATAGTCACGGTAATGTTGTTGTAACACCAACAATTGAAGAATAACAGCAAACTCAACCAACGGTGTGTGTATTTTTTAAACTCTTCACTATATAATTATGTTGTAACGCAAGGAGGTGCAGAAATGGATATTGTTAAAATCGGCAAATTTATAGCCGAGCGCAGAAAGGATAAAAATCTTACCCAGATGCAACTAGCAGAAAAACTTAATATTACCGATAGAGCGGTATCGAAATGGGAACGGGGCAAAGCGCTGCCCGATTCATCCATAATGCTCGAACTTTGCGATATTCTTTGCATCAGTGTAAACGAATTATTAAGTGGGGAGAAAATCAATATGGAAAACAACAATCAGAAAAACGAGGAACTTTTGCTCCAGATGGCAAAAGAATTAGAGAAGAAAAACAAAACAATTTGGACTTCAATGTGGGCAATTATGATTGTAAGTATAACAGCACTAATTGCAGGTCTCTTTATTGCCGCATTTTTAATACCTGAAGGTGTTTGGCAACTTGTCACAATTCTTGGCGTTTGCGTTGTGTTTTTAATACCTTGTTTTTATGCATTAAAGCTTGAGGTTAGTGTGGGCGCTTATAAGTGCAAAAATTGCGGTCACGAAATTGTGCCTACCTATCTGGAGGCGCTTAATGCGATGCACATGGGAACTACCCGTTACCTAAAGTGTCCCAAATGCAACAAGCGCACATGGTGCAAAAAAGTACTCAAAAAGTAAATTCTAATGTGTCGAACATACGACAGAAAAAGAAATGCAAAATATAAAAGGAAGCGGTTTATCCGCTTCCTTTTTGTGTTTTAATTATTTATTATTGGTCACCAAGGTCATCGAATTTTCTAGCGAAGATTATGCCTTTTTTATAAAGGATAAAGAGTGTTACTCCGCCGCCGATGATTATAACCGCTGCTACTGCGCCAATGATAATCCAAATAAGTGTATTATCCTTTTCTTCTGCGCCGTCGGTAATTATCTCTTCATCGGTTTCGTTCTCGGTATCGGGAGCCTCTTCCTCACCGTTTTCCGAAACACCGCAGATTCTGCAAGCGCCATCAAAGAATTCATGCTCACCGAGGGGCTCACGCTCTGCCTCACAAGCATCACAAACGGTATCGCAGTCCCCCTGATAAGCGTGCATGGGATCGATTTTCTTATGACCGCTTATGTATTTCTTACAGTCGTTACAATACTTACCTTCGGTATAACCCTCTCTGTCGCAAGTAGCTTCTTCTGCCTCGACTACCTGAACATTTTTATGAGCGCATTTGCTTGAAGCTGAGCCGGTAGAATTGGAAGTTCCTGTATTTGAAGAACCTGAATTTGAAGTTCCTGAATTGGAACCGGTGTTAGTACCTGTACCTGTATTTGTTCCTGTGTTAGAACCTGTATTAGAACCGGTATTACTGCCTGTGTTGCTACCGGTATTGGAGCCACTGTTTCCGCTGTTGCCCGAATCATTACCGCCCGAAGATGAGCCGCCTTCATAGGAGTTACCGGAGGGAGAAGTGAAGTTTGCAGGGGTGGTTGCATTAAATAATGCAAATGCAAGTTCTGGATAATCTATAAATACATTTCGGGTTCCTGTAATAGATTCGGTAGAATCGTTTCTGCCCATTTCCCAAGTATCAACGGGGTCAGCTGCCATCCAATCGAGCAAAACTTCCTTGCTCTGAATAACACCCGATGAGCCCCACATATAATTGAGCGCACCATCATGATTACTGCTGTCACCGCCCCAACGAACATAAACATAAAGGATTGCGCGAGCGGCATCACCGCGAATATCATATTTGTTACCCGCAAATTGATTTGGATAAAAATAAGTGGAGTTTGTTGTAGTACCGTATGCCTTATTTCCGCGACTGGAGTTATTACTTACGGTAGTTGGTCTTAGCATAATAATATCTGTTTCTCTCTTTGTATAACTTTTACCACTGTTACTTAGGCTATTCGGCCAAGTATGTTCTCTATTCCAAGTGCTTCCCTGATCCCAAGTAGAACTTAACTTAGTGCCTGAATAAAAAGTCGATATTTTAGATGTATCTCCTTTTTCACAATCGGTATACTTGTATATGTATCTTGTCTCGTCATAAGAAGTTTTCGTAGAATGATTTTTTGACATTAAAGAATACAATTCTTTATACAAGGCGCTCGATGATACACTGCTCGTATTGCTATTTCCTGAAAGAGCAGAAAGAACAGCATAAGAGGTGTTGTTTTTGCTATAAAAATTTATCGCATTCGAAGAAAGCGCGGTTGCGACTTCTCCGCGGGTACCCCAGTTAGCAATATAACTGGCCGCTTTGGCGGGGGTTTCCACGCTGAAAACCAAAGTAAAACATACCGCGATTGCCATAAATAATGCCAAGGAACGCTTAATGGTATTTTTCATTTCCGTTTTGTCTCCTTTAAAAATCACATATATAAATATAGTAACACATTTTATATACTACTGCAACCCAAATTTTGAAAATAATGTAGTATATTGTAATTCACCTTTATTTGCTGCAATAAAAAACTTGACAAATGAGAAAAAGTTATATAAAATGATTTCATAATATTTTAAAAAACGCTTGAGCAAAAACCAGTAACCGAGTGTTTAAGTTTCAGAGAGCTGCCGCCTGGTGCGAGGCAGTAACAAGAATTTCGGTGAATTCCTTTTGCGAGTTGTGGACTGAAACAGTAGTAGGTCTTACCGGTTGCAACCGTTATATTGCTAAGGTGTATTGGCACCTAATGAGGTCTTCTTCGCGAGAAGAAGATGAAGCAGAGTGGTAACACGGTTTAGAAACTGTCCCTGTATCCGAAAAGGATGCAGGGTTTTATGTTTTTTAAAGGAGTTTTTATTATGAAAAAAATTGTATCTTTAATCTTGGTCCTCGCTCTTTGCATTGGCGGATGCGTTTCCCTTACCGCTTGCGGTGAGAAAGCAGATTTTACCGTTGGTATCTGTCAGCTTATGGAGCACGAATCTCTCGATAAAGCAACAAACGGCTTTATTGACGCACTAACCGAAGTCCTCCAAAAAGAAGGTAAAACCGTAGAATTTGATACTCAGGTTGCAGGTGAAACCAACCTTTGCGCCACCGTTATTAATACCTTTACCGCAAAGCGCGTTGATATGATTATGGCAAATGCCACCCCCGCTCTCTTGGCGGCGGCTAATGCTACAACCGATATCCCCGTTCTCGGTACCTCGGTTACCGATTATTCCGATACCTTTTCGGGTAAAATCCCCGAGAATGTAACGGGTACCTCTGACGCAGTTCCCTTTGACGAGCAGGCTCAGATGATGATTGATTCTTTAAATCTTAAAGAGGGTGACAAGGTAGGCGTTATCTACTGCACCAATGAATCTAACTCTCTTATTCAGTACAATGCAGTTAAGGCACTATTTGAAGCAAAGAAGATTAAGGTTGAGGCCTATACATTCTCTGATACTACCGAACTTCAGACCGTTGTTAACAATGCGGCTAATAACTCCAAGGCAATATATGTTCCTTCGGATAACACCGTTGCTGATAACGATTCAGTTGTAGGTACCATCTGCACCGATAAAAAGGTTCCCGTTTTCACAAGCTACGGCGGCAAAATCTGCTATGCAAGTTTGGCTATTGATTACTATGAACTCGGCCGCAAGACAGGTGAAATGGCAGCAGAAATTCTTCTCGGCAAAAAAGCTCCCAAGGATTTCGAGGTTGCTACCCTCACTCCTACCGTTGTTTATAACAACGACCTTTGCGCTACTCTTGGAATTGAAGTTCCCGAAAAATAATTTAAATTGAGGTAAAAAATGGCTTTTCTATATGCATTACCGGGCGCAGTTGCCGAGGGTCTTATATGGGGACTAATGGCAATAGGCGTATATATATCCTATAAAATTCTTGATATTGCCGACCTTACGGTTGATGGCTCTATTTGTACGGGCGGATGCGTTTGCGCGGTACTTATATCCCTTGGTGTTCCCGTATGGGTTAGTGTTATTGTTGCCTTCATAGCAGGTATGCTGACGGGTGTTATTACCGGTCTTTTACATACACTTCTGGGTATCCCCGCTATCCTTGCAGGAATTCTTACTCAGCTTATGCTTTACTCCATAAATCTCTCGATTTTAAGCAGTAAATCTCTTATTGCCATTGACCCAAGAGCTAATAAACTTCTCGTTCATATGAGTGAAAACAACCGCTCTATAATAGTGGCTGTTATACTCATTACAGCGATTATAATCTTACTTTGGAGATTTTTCTACACCGAGATAGGTCTCACCCTTAAATCCACGGGTGATAACCCTGATATGAGCCGCGCTCAAGGTGTTAATGTTAAGCTTAATAAGGTTATAGGTCTTGCTATATCTAACGGTATTGTTGCCTTCTCTGGCGCACTTTTGGCGCAATATAAGGGCTCGGCAAATATTAACGACGGCCGCGGCGCCATTGTAATCGGTCTTGCCGCCATATTTATCGGTCTTTCCGTTTCCCTTAAAATCAAGCCCAACTTCGTTGTAAGTTTAATCGGCGTTGTATCGGGCGGAGTTGTATATTATATTGTTTATAACTTCGTAGTTCTTTTGGGTCTTAAAACCGATTATCTTAAAATGTTATCGGCAATAATAGTTGCTATTTTCTTGGCTGTTCCCTATATAAAGGCTGAATATTTTACCAAGCAAAAGGCAATAGCCGAACTTGCAGAAGGGGGTGAGCAGGGTGCTTGAAATCACTAACCTTCAAAAAACCTTTAATGCGGGTACTGTAAATGCTAAAACAGCACTCGGCGGCCTTAATCTTACCCTTAATGACGGTGATTTTGTTACGGTCATCGGCGGAAACGGCGCAGGTAAATCCACCCTTTTAAATGCTATTGCGGGTGTATGGAAGCCCGATTATGGCACTATCTCTATTGACGGGGTTAATGTTACGGCTATGCCAGAGCATAAAAGAGCCGCATTTTTAGGCAGGGTTTTCCAAGACCCAATGAAAGGCACCGCGCCCGATATGGAAATCGCGGAAAACCTATCAATAGCCGCAAGGCGAGGCACTAAGCGTAAGCTTATCCGCGGTATTAAAAAAGGTGAACGGAGCGAGTATAAAAAGTTGCTCGCTACTTTAGAACTTGGTCTTGAGGACCGACTTTCTGCCAAGGTAGGTCTGCTTTCGGGCGGTCAAAGACAGGCAGTAACTCTTCTTATGGCAACCCTTAAAAAGCCAAAACTTTTACTCCTTGACGAACACACCGCAGCCCTCGACCCCAAAACCGCAAGTAAGGTTTTGGAGATTACCGATAAGTTAGTAAGAGAAAATAATCTTACCACCCTTATGATTACCCATAATATGCACGATGCTATCAAGTACGGCAACCGCCTTATCATGATGCACGAAGGCAAAATTATTGTTGATATTTCGGGTGAAGATAAGAAAAAACTCACCATAAAAGAACTTTTAGGCCTTTTCGAAAAGGCAAGCGGAAGCGAATTTTCAAACGATAAGGTAATGCTTTCTAAATAAAGCAAAATCCCGAGTTTTAAACTCGGGATTTATTTTTTTACATATTTTTAAGCTCTTCAATGCTATCTTCAATCATCTTGATTTTATCAAGGGCTTTTGCGAGACCAACTCGCTGTTGTTCAATAACATTTGCGGGAGCTTTTGCAACGAAACCTTGGTTATTAAGTTTCTTTTCGAAGAACTCTTTATCTATAATTGCCTTCTGCATATCCTTATTGAGTCGCTCAATTTCGGCATCGATATCAACAAGTTCCTTCATAGGCATATAAACTGTAGCAGAATCGGTAATAACTCTTACTGCGCCTTCAAGGTCAAAGTTTTCCCCTACCTCTACCTCTGAAGCGTAAGCCAAACGGCAGATATAAGATGTACCTGTTTTAAAGGTATCAGAGAAAGCGGAAGCAATATAGGTTTTTGCCTTCTTGGAAGGTGGAACATTCATTTCAGCTCTGCGGTTTCTTACCGCTTTTATAACCGACATAATGCGCTCAAATTCAATTTCTTCATCTGCGAAATTAAATTCCTCTTTATAAGTAGGCCACTCGGTAACCATCAAAGCTTCCCCTTCGCCGTGTGGCATTGACTGCCAGATTTCCTCGGTTATAAAGGGCATAAAGGGATGTAAAAGCGCTAAAGTATTTGTAAACACATAGGTAAGTACCGCTCTCGCAGTATCGGCGGCCTTCTTATCCTCGCCGCCAAGACGAGATTTACAAATTTCAATATACCAATCGCAGAAAACATCCCAAATAAAGTCATAAAGCTTCTGTACCGCAAGACCAAGTTCAAACTTATCAAGGTTTTCGGTAACATCCTTAATAACTGTATTATACTTAGAAATTATCCACTTATCCTCAAGGGCGAAATCGGCGGGAGAGAGAGGAATAACCTCATCACTTTCAAGATTCATCAAAATAAATCTTGCCGCATTCCAAATCTTATTGGCAAAGTTACGACTTGCCTCAACCCTTTCGGGTATATAGCGCATATCGTTTCCGGGGCTATTTCCCGTTGCAAGAGAAAATCTTAAAGCGTCGGCGCCGAAATTATCAATTACTTCCAAGGGGTCAACACCGTTACCTAAGGATTTAGACATTTTTCTGCCCTGAGAGTCCCTTACAAGACCGTGAATAAGTACTGTATTAAAGGGTACTTCCCCTGTATGCTCAATTCCTGAGAACATCATTCTCATAACCCAGAAAGGAATTATATCATAACCCGTAACCAAGGTGTTAGTGGGGTAATAATGCTTAAAGTCCTCTGCATCTTTATCGGGCCAACCGAGAGTTGAGAAGGGCCAAAGGGCAGATGAGAACCAAGTATCAAGAGTATCGGGGTCTTGAACGATTTTCTCACTTTGGCAATGAGCGCAACACTTTGCCTCTTCTTTAGAAACAGTAATCTCGCCGCACTCCTCACAGTACCAAGCGGGAATTCTATGTCCCCACCAAAGCTGACGGGAAATACACCAGTCACGGATATTTTCGAGCCAATGAAAATAGATTTTTTCAAATCTTTGAGGAACAAACTTGGTTTCTCCCACCTTAACCGCCTCAATAGCAGGTTCAGCGAGAGGTTTCATTTTAACAAACCATTGCTTAGAAATACGGGGCTCAACCGTAGTGCCGCAACGGTAACAGGTACCAACATTATGAGTATAATCCTCGATTTTAACTAGAGCGCCTTCTGCCTCTAAATCGGCAACGATAGCCTTTCTTGCCTCGTATCTGTCCATACCTGCATATTTAGGATAATCCTCGGTAATCTTAGCGTCATCGGTCATAACATTTATAACGGGAAGGTTATGACGAAGACCTACTTCAAAGTCATTGGGGTCGTGAGCGGGGGTGATTTTAACAACGCCCGTACCGAAATCCATCTCAACATAACTATCTGCAACAATAGGAATTTCTCTGTGAACAATAGGAAGAATAACGGTTTTACCAACCAAATCCTTATATCTTTCGTCCTCGGGATTAACCGCAACGGCGGTATCACCGAGAAGGGTTTCGGGTCTTGTGGTGGCAAGTTCCAGGTAACCGCTACCATCACTTAAAGGATAGCGGATATGCCAGAAGTGGCCTGCCTGTTCCTCATATTCAACCTCGGCATCGGAAATAGAGGTTAAACAATGAGGACACCAGTTAATTATTCTTTCGCCCCTATAGATAAGTCCCTTTTCGTAAAGATTATAAAAAACCTCATTAACGGCCTTATTACAACCTTCATCAAGGGTGAAACGCTCTCTGTCCCAATCGCAAGAGGAGCCCATCTTCTTAAGCTGCTCAACAATTCTGCCGCCGTACTGCTCTTTCCAAGCCCAAGCTCTCTCTAAAAAGCCCTCACGACCTAAATCTTCCTTCGTAACGCCTTCTTTTTTCATTGCCTCAACGATTTTTGCCTCGGTGGCAATAGAGGCATGGTCAGTACCTGGAAGCCATAAGGTATCATAGCCCTGCATTCTCTTAAAGCGGATAAGAATATCCTGCAATGTGTTATCAAGGGCGTGACCCATATGGAGCTGACCCGTAATATTTGGTGGGGGAATAACTATGGTATAGGTTTCTTTACCCTCTTCCCTTTTGGCGTGGAAGTATTTTCCATCGAGCCACATTTTATATATACGGTCTTCAACCTCTTTTGGCTCATACTGTTTTGCTAATTCTCTGTTCATTTTTATATTCACTCCAATAGCAAAAATTACCATAAATAATTCTTGCTCATTTGCTAATATTATTACTGTCAGCCCGAGTTTTAAGCGTTTGCAGTTTGGGCGGACAGCCGCCCGACTGCAATAGCATTCGTGCGGTTTTTATTTTTATATATCAAGGGCGGTTTGCTTGGCTTCACCCGTGGGCTTCAAGCTTCCTGCAGCGGGAAGATTTTTGGTGCGGTAGCGGTGTTCACTATCGAGGGTACCCTTATTATAAATATCCACGGTATAAATTCTCTGACCCTTCTTCTGAGTCATAACCGCAATACCCGAATTATCCTTAGTGGTTTTTGCGGGGATACTGGCGGTATTTACTATAAGCATTCTGCCGTTTGTAGATTTAAGCAACAAATCACACTCTTCCTTTACATAAAGGGCGGTATGAAGTTTAAATTTATCACAGTATGCTTTGATTAGTTTCTTGCGGTTGGTCTTAGTTTCATAAGAAGACATAGGCACTTTTGAAATTCTTCCGTTTTCGAAAACGAAAATCATATGGCCTACATACTGGGTGAGATTTACCATATAAACGGCATTTTCACCCTCGTCGAAATCCAGTTTTGATGCAACATAATCACCAAGAACACTTGCCTTACCATCACCGAAACTATCGACTCGGGATTTATAAACCTGAGCGTTAGTGGTAAAGAACATTAACTCTTCCGCGTTAGTGGACTCGACTACTTGGGTGATTTCGTCACCCTCTTTGAGCTTCTGTTCACCGCTCATACGAAGTGACTGAGGCGTAATCTTCTTAAAGTAACCGTCTTTAGTAAAGAACAAGGTTACGGGAGAATTATCTACGAATAATTCCTCGCTGGCTTCTTCCTCCGCCTCTGCAGAAACTATCTTAGTGCGGCGCTCTTTACCGTATTTCGCCATAACGCCTTCAAGCTCTTTCACGATAATCTTCTTAATTCTTGCTCTTGAATTGAGGATATCTTCCATATCGGAGATTTCCTTCTCCAAATCTTCGATATCCTCAAGGCGTTTTAAGATATATTCGCGGTTCAGGTGGCGCAACTTGATTTCGGCTACATATTCGGCCTGCTCTTCATCAATGCCAAAGCCAATCATAAGGTTGGGGACAACCTCTTTTTCCTCTTTGGTTTCGCGGACAATTTTTATGGCCTTATCAATATCAAGAAGAATTTTCTCCATACCTTTCAGTAGGTGCAGACGCTTCTTGGCCTTATTAAGTTTAAAATACACTCTGCGGCGGACACATTCCTCACGGAAGGCAACCCACTCTGAAATAATTTCCTTAACGCCCATAACGCGCGGAGATGAAGCGATAAGAATATTAAAGTTGCAAGAAAAGCTATCCTGAAGTGGTGTAAGCTTGAAAAGCTTTTTCATCAATCTTTCTACATCGGTGCCCCTCTTTAAATCAATGGTGATTTTAAGACCCTTTAGGTCAGTTTCATCACGTATATCATTGATTTCGGTGAGTTTTTTCTGCTTAACAAGCTCAACAACCTTTTCGATAATCTGTTCACTTGTGGTGCTGGGAGGAATTTCGGTAATATCAATACAGTTCTCTTTTTTATCGTAACTGTAAACACCCCTGATTTTAAAGCTTCCTCTGCCCGTTTCGTAAATCTTTTCGATTTCGTCGCGATTATAAAGCAGTTCACCACCAATGGGGAAATCGGGGGCTAAAAGGGTATCGGCAATATTTACGCTATCATCCTTGATATAAGCGATAGTGGTTTCGCAAACCTCTTTTAAATTAAAAGAGCAAATAGAACTTGCCATACCTGCCGCAATACCCATATTGGAGTTAACGAGTATTGTGGGGAAGGTTACGGGGAAAAGCACGGGCTCTTTCATGGTCGCATCGTAGTTATCTACAAAATCAACCGTATCGTTATCAATGTCAACGAAAAGTTCTTCGGCTATAGGCGCAAGTTTCGCCTCGGTATAACGAGCGGCTGCGCACTGCATATCACGGGAATATGCTTTACCGAATGAACCTTTGGAAGCGACGAAGGGATGCAAAAGAGCATCGTGACCTTCGGAAAGGCGGACCATCGTATCGTAAATCGCCGCGTCACCGTGGGGGTTTAATTGCATAGTTCTACCCACAATATTGGCGGATTTAATAGTGGAGCCCTTCAGCAGTCCCATATTATACATTGTATAAAGAAGCTTTCTGTGAGAGGGTTTAAAACCGTCTATTTCAGGAATAGCGCGGGAAATAATAATGCTCATGGCATAGGGCATAAAATTGGACTTTATAGTTTCGGTAACCTGTTGGTCAACAACACTTCCCGCCCCCGCGATATAGGCATTTATTTCCTTTTTAGGTTTAATTTCTGTTTCTTTCTTTTTTCTCGGAGCCATTTTCTTCTCCCTTAACTAATATCAGTATCATCAAGATATAAATATCCGTGTTCGGTAATATAATCTTTTCTTCCCGCAAGATTATCGCCGAGAAGCATTTCGAATACCTCCGCCGTCATCTCCGCATCCTCAGGCATTACCTTAATAAGCCGTCTGGTTTCGGGATTCATAGTGGTCATATTCATCATATCGGGTTGGTTTTCACCAAGTCCCTTTGAACGCTGAATTGTATATTTCTCATCGCCGATTTTTTCAAGGATTTCCTTTTTCTCGGTTTCATCGTAGGCAAAATATGCCATACTCTTGGTGTTTATCTCATAAAGGGGTGTTTCCGCAATAAACACCTTTCCTTCATTTATAAGGGTGGGCATAAGGCGATAAATCATAGTGAGAATAAGGGTACGGATATGGAAACCGTCCACATCGGCATCGGTACAGATTATTATTTTATTCCAACGAAGGTTATTTATATCAAAGTTGGATAAATTTTTATTTGCCTTTGACTTAACCTCAACGCCGCAACCTAAAACTTTAAGCAGGTCGGTTATGATTTCACTCTTGAAGATTTTATCATACTCGGCTTTAAGGCAGTTAAGTATTTTACCTCTTACGGGCATAATTGCCTGAAAAGCGGCATCACGGGCTAATTTACAAGAACCAAGCGCCGAATCACCCTCAACTATATAAAGTTCTCTTTCTGCCACGTCTTTACTGCGGCAGTCAACAAACTTCTGCACCCTATCGACCATAGAGTTGCTTGTTGCAAGAGTCTTTTTAAGGTTAATTCGTTCCTTTTCGCTTCGCTCACGGCTACGCTTATTAATAAGCACCTGCTCGGCGATTTTATCGGCTTCCGTCTTATTTTCAATGAAGTAAACCTCTAACTGATGACGCAAAAATTCGGTCATAGCGTCGCCTATAAACTTATTGGTTATGGATTTTTTGGTCTGGTTTTCATAGGAAACCAAACCGCCGGGTGAAAATGAAGAAATAACCAACACAAGACATTCTTCAATATCCGAAAAGGTTATTTTGCTTTCACCGTTTTTATATTTATTAGTCTGCTTAATATAAGCATCTATCTGATAAACAAAGGCGTTTCTCACGGCTCTTTCAGGCGCGCCGCCATATTCGAGCCAACTGGAGTTATGGTAATATTCCTTTAAGGTGTGGCGGTTTGAGAAGGTTAACGCCGCATTGATTTTAACCTTATATTCGGGTTTGTCATCACGGTCGCGACCCTTTCGCTCTGCGCTCCAGAACTGGACAGAGGTAAGCTTTTCTTCCCCGACCTTTTCGTTTACATAGTCAACAATACCGTTTTTATAAACGATTTCCTGAGTTATATAACGGTTTCCCTGCTGCTCACGGAATTCGAATAAAAGTCCGTCATTAACGATAGCTTGTCTTTTAAGAGTATCAATAAAATAATCTCTCGGTATATTAATATCGGTGAAAACCTCGATATCGGGCTTCCAACGGATTTTGGTACCTGTTTCGCGGCCAGTATATTCTTCCTTTTTAAGACCGCCCTTATTAAAGCCCTTCTCAAAATGAAGATTATATTTAAAGCCATCACGCTTAACCTCAACATCCATCCACTCTGCCGCATACTGCGTTGCGCAAAGACCAAGACCGTTAAGACCTATTGAGGTGCTGTAATTAGAATCATCATCGGTTCCATATTTACCACCCGCATACATTTCGCAGAAAACCATTTCCCAGTTATCGCAATCGTATTTGGGGTTGTAATCAACGGGGCATCCACGACCGAAATCCTGCACTTCAATAGAGTTATCACTATGGTATGTGATAACAATCTTTTTACCGTGTCCCTCACGGGCTTCATCTATGGAGTTGGATATTATTTCGAAGACAGAATGTTCGCAACCGTCAAGCCCATCAGAACCAAATATAACGCCCGGGCGTTTTCTTACTCGGTCGGGGCCTTCAAGTTTTTGGATACTCGTATTATCATACTGCGCTTTTGCTTTAGCCACCTAGGTTTACCGCCTTTATTAAATAATTATACAGTATATATTATATACTATAATATAGGGGTTAGTCAAGTCGCATTTCACCCTATGAAAACAAAAAGCACCGCTTAAAGCGGTGCTAAAATTTAAAATATCAATAAAGGCCAAGGTAAGGGGCGGGGTTTTTCAAAACGCCGTTTACGATTACCTCAAAATGCAGGTGATTACCCGTTGCATTTCCCGTTCTGCCAACAAGGGCGATTACGTCGCCCTGCTTAACGGTTTCGCCACGCTTAACGCAAACCTGACTTGCGTGGGCGTACATTGTAGTAATACCGTTATTATGTCTTACCTTAACATAGTATCCGTAACTATTGGTATAACCCGTATCAATTACGGTGCCGTCAGCCACAGCGAAAATCGAAGTACCCTTAGGAGCGCGGATATCAAGGGCCTGATGGTTTCTGCCATCGCCCCACCAAGCGCTTACCTGCCAAGTGCCTTTGGGAAGAGGGAATATAAAGCCCGAATTTTTAGCCTTTGTAATTTCGCTTTTAGAAGCGGTAGCTTTGGCGTTGCCTACAAGAACAACCTCATCAACGGGCTTTGTAACAACCATAGTTGAAAGGGTTTTTCTGCTACTTTCAACGCCGTTTATATATACGATTTCCTCTGTAACTTTATTAACACCCTTCTGACCTTTAACCTGAACCTGCTTATAGCCCACAGACTTTTTATCAGTGGTATTAGTGATAGTATTAAAATTAACCGAAACCTCGCTTGTTACGGTAGCAACCGCTTTGACTGTAAGTGCAGAGAGTTTGTCCGAAACATCAGAAACCTCTTTAACATCGCTTAAAACGAAGTAGCCTTCTTCAAAGTTAACATTGCCTTCAAATCCTACTTGGCACTCAACACCTTCGGGCTTTGATTTGTTATAAAGCTCATCAAGATAAGCATTAATTTTATCGGTATCAACGGTGGCAATATGCTCATCTTCAACCATAACTGCGGTAGCAGAAACGATTTTAGATGATTTTTCGATAATTTGGTTTGCGATATCCTCGTCCTTAGAAACCTTAGAGGTATGGGTTATAACCAAAGCATAATCAGGGTTGCTGACAGCACCCTTAACGTCTTCACCGCTAACCTGAGCCTCAACTAAAGATACTGCACGGTTAAACTGAGCTTTATTTTTAACGGTGGCAATCATGTTGCCCTCATAATTCACCTTAAAACCAAAACGTACACCAGCGCAGGATAATCCTATAAAGAGGACGAAAACCGAAACGGCAGATAAAACAGATATTTTCACATATTTAGGACAGCCCAAAAACTTATTATAAAGTTCTTTTACAATACCTATTAACTTTACGGCTACATTCTTGCAAACACACGCATATTCTTTGCATTTACCAAAAGCGAAAACACTTGCCTTGGCAATTTTCTTAGCACCTAAAACCGCAAAGTTTTTGATATGTGAAACTGCATCGCTTATCATTTCAGTTCTCCTCCTTTCTCAAAACTCGAATTTGAAATAGTTACAAATTTGTAACAACTTACAATCTTATTATACCAAAAAGTTACAAAATTGCAACCTTTTTCTTTAAAAAACGCAAGGAAAAATATAGAAAATCCCGAGAAACCGCTTAAATAAAGGATTTCTCGGGCTATATATTATATATATTTAGAACATAGAAATTTGATTTGTATCGGGAAGACCGTCCATAGCGCCTAAATCGGCTAAATCCTTAATGATTGTTTTGGACACACCTGCCTCAACGGCAAAGTCCTCACGGGATACGAAATTTCCTTTCTGAGCGGCCTCATAAATCGAATATGCCGCCTTTTCGCCAACGCCTGAGAGTGCGCCGAAGGGAAGACGCATTTTGCCATTCTCGGGAACATATTTCATAGCGTGGGATTTATTAAGGTCTATTGGTAAAACTTCAATGCCTCTTGCCATCATTTCATTGAAGATAAGCATATTATTATAAACATCCAGTTCCTTTTTGGTGGCCTCTTTGCCCTTGGCCTTGATTTCACGAAGGTAGCGCTTCACCGCTTCCCTACCCTTAACAAGAGTTGGTACATCTACATCTTCGGGACGGGCAGTAAAGTATGCGCAGTAAAATTCAAGGGGTCTATATACCTTATACCAAGCAAGGCGCAAAGCCGAAATAACATAAGCGGCTGCGTGAGCCTTGGGGAACATATATTTAATCTTATAGCAAGACTGAATATACCATTCAGGCACTTTCACCTTACGCATATCATCTTCCATAGCGGCCCAGTCTTCCTTAGATACCTTGCCCTTAGCAACCAAGCCTTTACGAACGGTTTCGGTAATTTTAAAAGCGCGGCTTTCATCCATTCCCTGATGGATTAGATAAACCATTATGTTATCACGGGTACCTATAACCTCTGAAATGGTACAGGTGCCGTTATCAATAAGGTCTTTGGCATTACCAAGGTAAACATCGGTACCGTGAGAAAGTCCCGAAATCTGCAAAAGGTCAGAGAAGTTTTTGGGTTTACAGTCAACAAGCATTTCTCTAACGAAATTGGTGCCGAATTCGGGCAGACAGAAGGTACCTGTTTTTGACTCGATTTCATCGGCAGTAACGCCTAGAGCCGCGGTTGAAGTGAACAAACTATAAACCTTAGGGTCGCTCATAGAAACATCATTTACAGGAATCCCCGAATATTCTTCAAGATACTTATATGTAGTAGGTACAACATGTCCAAGCTCATCCAGTTTAAGAATAGTATCGTGGATAGAATGGAAATCAAAATGGGTAGTTATAATATCTGAATTAACATCATCTGCGGGGTGCTGAACGGGACAAAAATCATAAATACTCATACCCTGAGGAACTATAATCATTCCTGCAGGGTGCTGACCTGTTGTGGTCTTAACCTTAGCCGATTCAACCAGTTTTGCAAGGCGGTCAAGCTCTGCCTGACTTAAAGTAATACCCATCTTTTCGCAGTATGCCTTGGCAAAGCCGTAGGCGGTTTTTTCAGCGATCGTAGAAATTGTACCCGCCTTGAAAACATTTTCACTGCCAAAAAGGGTTTCGGTATATTTTTGCACCTCATTCTGCACTTCATCGGAGAAGTTAAGGTCGATATCAGGCACCTTATCTCCCTTGAAGCCCAGGAAGGTTTCAAAGGGTATATCGTGGCCGTTTCGATTTAGAGGAGTGTTACAGTGGGGGCAATTCTTTTCGGGTAAATCAAATCCCGAACCTACCGAGCCATCGGTGAAGAATTCGCTGTATTGACAGCTGGGACAAACATAGTGAGGCGCCAAGGGGTTAACCTCTGAAATACCCGCCATTGTGGCAACGAAGGAGGAGCCAACGGAGCCACGGGAACCCACAAGATAACCCTGCTCCTCACTGTGAGCCACTAGCTTCTGCGCCGAAATATACATTATAGAAAATCCGTTACTGATAATAGAATCAAGTTCTTTTTTAAGGCGTTTTTCTACAATTTCAGGCAGGTTTTCGCCATACATTTTATGGGCGTTATCCCAACAAATCTTCTTAAGTAAATCATCAGAGCCCTCAATGACAGGGGGATAGTTACCCTCGGGAACGGGGATAACATCACCCGATATCATATTGGCTATTTTGTTTGGGTTATCAATAACAAATTCCTTTGCTCTATCTCCGAAATACGAGAAATCCGAAAGCATTTCATCGGTACTCTTGAAATATAAGGGGGCTTGGTGGTCGATATCATCGAAGCCCTGACCTGCCATAACTATCTGGCGGATGATTCCGTCACTCTTTTTAAGAAAATGAAC
Organism: Acutalibacteraceae bacterium; assembly: GCA_045648365.1. Lineage (GTDB taxonomy): Bacteria > Bacillota > Clostridia > Oscillospirales > Acutalibacteraceae > UBA737. The sequence continues at coordinate 870 of JAZRNX010000020.1, read as the reverse complement.
ATCTCCCGTTGCTACAACAGGCAATCCAAGCTTATCGCCAAGCTCTACTACCTTACGGTTAAAGTCCTTAATAACCTCAAAGTTCTTTACATTTCTGAATTTATTGGGAATTACCGCGCCGGTTTTCTTATCGGTTTTATCGGGATTACCCGATTCTCTTATCATAAACTCGTTGTTTCCGAGGGGCTGAATTTCGAGGTAATCGTAAAAACCTGCTATTCTTTCGAGTTCTTCCTCGGGCTCACCCTTTAAAATTGCCTGATACAAGTCACCCTGCTCGCAAGCAGAGCCGATAATCAAACCCTCACGATACTGCTCAAGTTTTGAGCGAAGGGTAATAGGTCGGGCGTGAAAATTATTAAGGTGGGCGTCGGAAATAAGGGTATAAAGATTTTTAAGACCCGTAAGATTTTTAACGAGAATAATCTGGTGGTGGCGAAGCTTGGCAATTTCCTTGGAATTCATTTTAGAAATATCGTTTTTGATATCATCAACGAAATATGCCTCAACGCCGTAGATTGCCTTAAATTCGCCGCCGTTTTTACGGATACCCTTTACCAAGTGTTCCTCTTCCTGCGCAGTAAAGTCGTAACTCATGATCTGTGGGAAATGTTCTACGAGATAGTCATTGGTCACGCGCCCTAGGTCTGTCGGCAGTAGTCGTTGCGTTTCTGCGCCGTACACTTCTGATTTCTGTTTCTCGATTACCTCTCCGTTCTTTAGCGTGAGGGTGGATATATCGCGTTTCTGCCCGGCTACCGAACCTTTCTCTACATAGTTGACGTGTTGGATAGTCTCGATGATAGTCGCATACGTGGAGGGGCGTCCAATGCCCAGCTCTTCCATTCGCTTCACCAGCGTAGCTTCGTT
>JAZRNX010000019.1:0-8254 GCA_045648365.1 Acutalibacteraceae bacterium | reverse complement strand
TTATACCAATCTATTGCGCGGCAAAGGCAAAAAGGTTAATTTGCTTAAGGTATTTGCTTCTTTAATGGCTCTTAATTTTATAGCAAAACCAAATTTTATTTCCTATGATAAGCTTGACCGTGAAAGCTTCCCCGTAAAGCTAACCACCAAGTTTTATAAAGCACCTAAATTTGTCTGGACGGTTAAAGGCAAAGAAGAAATCTATAACTCTAAAAAACTTGGTGAATGTCCCATTTTTGAAGAATAAAAATAAAGGTAGGAATAACATCCTACCTTTATTGACTTTATTTTTTTAATTTAATTTCGTTTAAAAGAGTAAAGCATAGAATAAGTGCGCCGCCTATAAGTTGCACGGCGGTAATATCTTCTTTAAGAATAAATACCGAAACGGCAACCGCTACCAGCGGGTCTATGTAACTTATAAGGGCAACCTGCTGACCTTCCATATCCTTTAAGGATGAGAAATACAGAATATACGCAAGTCCCGTATGGATTAATCCCACTATTAGAAGATTTATAATCCCCGAAGTTTCTAAAGTAAGAACCTTGATACCATCGGTTAAAATCACATACGGTAGTAATACCGCTATGGCTGAGGCAAACTGTAAAAAGGTGCGTTCAATTCCCGAAAGGCCCTTTATAAGCTTATTTAGTATCATAACAGTAGCGTAAAGAATAGCGGCGGATAAGCCGAATAGTATACCCTTAATGTGACTGTTTTGACCGCCTAAATTACCTATGCCCGTTATCATAATAAGGCCTACTGTGGAGAAAACAAAACACACAATTTTTTTAATGGTTATTTTTTCCTTAAAAAGCAAGGGGCTTAAAACCATTACTATTACAGGCGCAAAATAATAACTTAAAGTTGCCACCGAAACGGTGGTATATTTATATGCTTCAAAAAGGAATATCCAGTTAAATCCCATTGCGGCACCCGATAAAAGCAACAAAAGAACTTCCTTCTTTGAGTTTTTAAAGGATATTTTTTGCTTTTTTATAAGCAGATATCCTCCCACAATCAAGAAGGCGAAAATTGCTCTCATAAGGGCTGTTTCACCGGAGGATAAGGGTATAAATCTTACAAAAAGCCCTATAGTGCCGAAAATCACCATAGACAGTGAAAACATTAACTTACTACTCATTAAACATTGACTACTCCATAAAAATCTATTATCATAATTATAATATGATTCTTTTGAATTGACAATATAAAAATTTAAGGAGGTGCCAAAATGAAGAAAATTATAAATCAAAGCATTATTTCTACTCTGCCTGTGCTTACAGGTTATTTAGTTTTGGGATTCGGATTTGGTATTATTATGAAATCAAGCGGTTTCAGTATTCTATTAACCCTTGCCATGAGTATTTTTATATATGCGGGATCTATGCAGTATGCGGCCATAGGTCTTTTATCAGGCGGCGCCTCTCTTATAACCGTTGCGCTTACCACCCTTGCGGTAAATGCGCGACATATTTTTTACGGAATTTCTATGATTGACCGATATAAAAATATGGGGCCCCGTAAGCCATATCTTATCTTTGCACTCACCGATGAAACCTATTCTCTGGTATGCCACGATAATAACAATATCCCCTCTTCTTTGCTGGACAAGTATTACATTCTGGTTTCTGTTTTTAATCATTTTTATTGGGTACTTGGCACCGCTCTCGGCGCTATTGCGGGTACACTTATAAAATTCAACAGCAAAGGCATTGATTTTGCTCTCACCGCTCTTTTTATAACCATATTTTTAGAACAATGGCTAGAGAGCAAAAAACATTCCGCCGCCCTTATCGGTCTTGTGGCTTCTGTTTGTTCTCTTCTTATCTTCGGCGCAGAAAAATTTCTTATCTCCGCAATGCTTATAATCGCTTTACTCCTTTGTTTATATAAGGGGGATGCTGAAAATGAATAATTCATATATTTGGCTTTCGGTTGCCATAATTGCTCTTGTAACCGCACTTCTTCGTTTTCTCCCCTTTTTAATTTGGGGACAAAACCAAAAGACACCTAAAATTATAGAAAAATTAGGTCACTCTCTCCCCTATGCCATTATGGGAATGTTGGTCGTTTATTGTCTTAAAGATATATCTTTTAGTAGTATCCAAGGTTTTTTACCTGTCGTTATTTCATCTTTAGTGGTTATAGTTTCGTATATTTTAAAGCGAAACACTCTTATAAGTATTGTTCTTGGAACAGTTTGCAATATTATTCTTCTGCAATTTGTCTTTTAGGTGATTTTATGTTTAGCGTAATTTTTGATATGGATGGCACCCTCTTAGATACTCAGCGTATCTGCATTCCCGCTTGGGATTACGCGGGTGAATTACAAGGTTTTAAAAATATGGGGAAATTTGTCCCCGATGTTTGCGGAACAAACGATACAGGCTCAACAAACTATCTCTTAAAGAACTTTCCCACTCTCGATGTAATAGAATTTAAGAAAAAAGCAAGAGAATATATTGCCAAAAACATTGAAGTTAAATTTAAAAAAGGCGCAGAGGAACTATTATCATTTCTAAAGGAAAATAATATTAAATTTGCTCTTGCTTCCGGCACCTCAAGACCTTCTGTTATGCACCATCTAAACGAACTCGGTATAGCCGATATTTTTAATGCTATTGTTTGCGGCGGGGATGTAGAAAACGGAAAACCTGCCCCCGATATTTTTCTTTTAACGGCAGAGAAATTAGGTGTGGAACCTTCAGACTGTTTCGTTTTCGAAGATAGCGAAAACGGAATAAAAGCGGGATATGCGGCAGGTATGAAGTGTATCGGCATTGAAGATATTGCACCTTTTAGCGATGAAGTTAAAAATCTAATGTTTAGAGAACTAAACTCGCTTGATGAAGCAATAGAGATATTTAAGAGTATATAAAACAAAACTCCCCGAGGGGAGTTTTTTATTTTAGCAATTCATAAGCACAGTGAGCAAAGGCGGCAACACCTATGGGGCACACATCCTCATTAAATAACACCCTTGGGTTATGGGCGGTAAATTCTCCTCTTTCATCCTCAAAACCACAAGCAAGATAAATATAAGCCGCAGGGATTTTATCGGTTATAATGGAAAAATCATCGGAAGCAGTAACATTAATATCAGGTATTTCATTATAATTATCTATATTAAGTTCCTTTAAAAGCCCTATAATTCTCTCGGTAAACTTCTTATTACAAACAAGAGGCGGAACACTTGCATTTATAGTGAAATCTATCGTACATTGATTTTCTTGCGCTATCTTCCTCGCCATTTTCTTCATTTTTTCTAAAATCCCCTCTCGTTTATCTTTGCTATCTGTTCGCAAAGAACCGCCTAAAGCGGCGGTATCGGGGATAATGTTATCTGTATCGCCGCCCGAAAATTTGCCTATTGTTATTAAAATATTTTCTTTCTCTGCCAGATTTTTAAAGCAAGTATATATTTCTACTGCAGTTTTTATAGGGTCTGCATTAAGATTAGGTATTGCGCCGTGACCGCCTTTGCCGTTTATTTTTATTAGGAATCTATCGGCGCTATGCATCATAACAGAATTACTGTTATACATAACGGTACCCACGGGTATTTTCCCAGCTCCCACATGGAATGAGAGGGCGAAATCGGGCTTTTCATCCATTAATCCGTTATCGAGCATATTCTGACAGCCCGTCAGATTTTCTTCGGCGGGTTGAAATACAAATTTGATGCCGCCTTTTAAATCACTTTCCGTTTCTTTTAAAAGCTTTGCAGCGCTTAGAAGAAATGCTGTGTGAAAATCGTGGCCGCAAGTATGGGCGCAAGAGGTTTTTGATGCAAAGAGTAAGCCGCTTTCCTCCTTCATAGGTAAGGCATCCATATCCGCTCTTAAAAGAAGAAGAGGTTTGCCTTCACCAAGAGTTGCAGTCACTCCACCTCCGCATTTTTGAGGATTTAATCCTATTTTCTTTAATTCCTCGCAGATATAATTTACCGCTTTTGGCATATTAAGTCCCGTTTCAGCATTTTGATGAAGAAATCGTCTATGTGCGATAGTTTCACTTTTTATTTCAAGTGCCTTTTCATAAAAATTCATAATATCACCAATGTTATTATGCCACAAAAAAACACCCTTTCGGGTGTTTTTTACTTAATTTTTCTCGCTTCGATATAAAATCTCTTGTCATCGGCGTGACCCATTGAGAAGGTTTTTCGAGGCAAGGAGCCATCTTTTTCTACGGCAGAGAAAAGTTGACTTTTTCCCATGCCTTCAAATATAAAGCCCACCGTATTTTCGGTTTTGCAAAGCTTCTTTACGGAATCAATACCGTGGATATAATCTATCTCGCCATCATTCTCTTTAAGATATTCATCAAGGAAAATCTGTAAAGAAGCAACGGGCAATTCTTCCTTTGTTTTCACGCGGATAGCTCTTTCGGTATCACCATAAACACAGGTATACACCTTAGCATTTTCATCGTCGCTTTCGCCGCCGCAATAATCAATAAATGCGTTTATAAGTTTTTCTGGGTTTGTACCGAAAACCACGCGGTAAATGGGCTCAAAATCAAGAGCGCTATCGTGGATATTAACAACCTCAACGGCGGCATAACGATTAAGTTCGTTGGGGTTTAATTCATAACACTTTTTAGCGGTGGCAAGAGAGTGGTTACCGTCACCCACGCAGAAAAGAAGTCCGTTATGACGCTCAGCCAGTTTTGAGAGATTTTCCATTATACCAAGTGCGCTATTTTCATCCACCTTGTAACCCTTGATATATCCCCCATTTTGCATAAGAGTAAAATCATAAAGTTTTTCTAAATCTCCATTTTTGACTTTAAGTTGACCTAAAGCACTATCATCAGGGTCATCTATTAAAAGCATTACATGGGGCATTTCAAGGGGGGCATTTTTACGAATTTCCACACGGGGCGGAATTCTTGATAAAACGGTCTGCTCAGTGGCTCTTATAGCAGCAGAGGTACCCACTGTAAAATCATAACATTCAAGGTCGATTTTTCCTACAATACCATATCGTGTACGCCCATCGGACTGCGTTCTCTCAACATAAATAAAACTGTTTTTGACCTCATCAAAAACACCGCTATCTAAATATTGGGCCATTTTCTCATTTATCTTCTTTACCGCAGAGGAATTATCCTCTTTTAAATAGACCTCAGGTAAAATGCAGTTAAGTGCAGAAGGTGTATCGCCTACTATTTCTTTCGCCTTTTCCCAGTATTCCTGTTCGGAGGTATATTGGTCACAAGCTATAACCGCCCATTTGTCCATATCCTTTTTAGGAAGAAGAAAATCGGCAGGGGTAAAACATTTTTTAAAATCCATAGTAATCTCCTAGAAATGAATTATGTATAGTTAATGCCGCTTTTAAAGCGGCATTTTTTAGTAATATGAAATCTCAATAGAGTTTACGGTATCGTTATGAGGGTCAATATTAACCATAATTCCGCTACGCTTATCATCACGGCTTATGAAATAATCAAGATGATACTCCGTATCGCTGACAGCGAGGAAATGGGATGGCGCACCAAGGCGCTCAATAACATCTGTTATTGCGGCGCCGTTACCAACGCCGTTAACCCAGAACTGACCGTATTTAGAATTCTCAATATTTAGATAGTTTTCTTTAATAACAAACTTAACAATATCACATTTTTTTATAGATGCAGAGGATTTACCGCTATTATAGAACACAACATCAATAATATTATCATATTCATTAACAAAGGTAACTTCTAATGTTTCACCTGCTAAAACCAAGGTTTTTTCATCATATTCCTCAGGATTTGCGAACTGCCAACCTTCTTTTTGGAGGTTTTTATAATCCGTAGGAAGTGAAAGGTTACTACCCGAATATGTGATACGGTATTTATATTTTGAGCCGAGGTAAATACTTGAATAGTTTTCCTCATCATAAAGACTTATATCAAGATATGTTGGCATAACCTTATCGGATGATTTGATTTCGGGAATTTCGAATTTAGATGCGGTATCCTCACTCGACTCTATATCGCTTTCAACCCCATAGTTTTCATCTACTTCACTGCAACCGACTAATGATACGCAAGAAAAAACAAGGGCTAAAATAACCAGAATACTGATAAATTTTTTCATATCATACTCCCAAATAATTTATATATTTATTTTATAATTATTATTGTAAAAAGTCAATAAAATATTATTCAAAAATATCTTTCAGAACTGCCCTTTTAAGTTCCTCGGCGTTACTGAATTTTTGCTCGCTTCTTAAAAACTTTACGGGCTCTATACGAATATTTTTTCCGTAAATATCCCCCGAAAAATCATAAATATATGTTTCGCTTACGGGGATTTCAGTTTGATAAGTAGGTCTTATGCCTATATTTGAAATTCCCTTATATTCTCTGCCGTCAATAAAAACACGGGAACGGTAAACGCCGAATTTTAATTTTTGCATATTTCGGGGGTACATTTGATTTGCCGTAGGAAATCCTAAGTTTCTACCCCTTTGGTCGCCGCTTACGACCTCTGCAGTAAATCCAAAAGGTTTATAAAGAAGTTCGTTTGCCTTTTCAATTTCGCCTTTTGATATAAAATCTCTTATAAGGGTTGAGGAAACTGTTTTTCCATCTATATTTACGCTTTCGGTAACCTTTAAAGCAATACCTTTTTCTTCGCAGTATGCTTTTAATGTTTTGGTATCACCCTTTGCTTTATTTCCAAAACGGTAATTAAAACCGCACACAAAAAGTTTGGGTGAATATTTTTCGTTTATCATATTAAGAAAATCGTACGGTTCTAGAGACTTTACCTCATCAAATTTGAGTACGCATATTTCCGATACGCCAAGTTCTTTAAGGCCCTTGAATCTATCCTCTTTTTGCATAAGAACACCAAGTGTCTTATCGGAACTCATTTTAGGAGGGGAATTAAAGGTTACTGCAATAATATTATAGCCCTTAGCGCCCATTATAACAGCGCGATGGCCTATATGTAAGCCGTCAAAAGTGCCTAAAATTACTGCATTTTTCATACCTTCTCCCCCCTTCTTACATCTTATTAATTACACACTTAATTGCAAGTTGATTTTTTTCTTTTTCTATAATTCCAAGACCTAAAAATTTTTCACCTTGGCGGACTCTATAAATTTCTCCGTCAATAGCTTCTTTTATGCCAAGACGGTCTAAATCCAACTGTCCTCCATTAGAAAAACGGACACCTTGTTTTTCGGTAACCTGAACTTTCTTTAAATGCTCTACTGCCTTTTCCTCATTTAAAATGAAGCTTTCTATATTCTCTTCGGTAAGTTCATCAAGATTTACACAAGTTTTTATATCAATACCCGAGGCATTAGTTCTGCAGAGTTTACTTAAAGTAGCGCCGCATCCAAGTTTTTCACCGATATCACGGCAAAGGGAACGGATATATGTACCCTTTGAAACCCTAACATTTATATCAAATTCATTATTGATTATAGGCGAAATCATTGAAAGTTCAAAAATCTCGATTTCTCGCGGCTCAATTTCTACAGTTTTTCCCTGTCTCGCCAAATCGTAAAGTCGTACTCCGTCTTTTTTAAGGGCGCTATACATGGGCGGTGTCTGAAGTCCGCGACCTAAAAAGCTCTCTAGCACCTTTTTTATATCGTATTCAGAAAACTTATCCATTATTTCTTCGGTTTTATCTTCTAAAACCGTACCTGTTATATCACAGGTATCGGTGGTAACACCAAGACGAATTCTTGCAGTATAGGTTTTATCCGCCTCTAAAAGATATGATGAGAGTGCGGTTGCTCTACCCAAAAAAACGGGCAAAACGCCGGTAGCCATAGGGTCTAATGTTCCCGTATGGCCTACTCGGCGCTCGTGAGCTAATCTTTTTATACGCGCAACTGCGCCAAACGAGGTTATTCCCTCAGGTTTATTTATCAGTAGCAGACCTTTCATCTGTTTCCTCCAATGCCGCTTTTACGCCGTCTAAAATCTGCGCTTTTACCTCTTCTAAAGTTCCGTAAAGTGTGACGCCCGCAGCCGCATTGTGACCGCCGCCGCCGAGTTTCTTGCATATTTCTGAAGCATTTAAAGGCGGATATGTGCGTAACGACGCCTTGAATTCCTTTTCTCCTGTTTGCTTAAGAGTAATACCCGCAATAACGCCTTCAACGCTTCTTGATAAAACGGCAATTCCTTCAAGCTCAGTACCTGAACAACCCGTTTTCTCCTGCATTTCGGCTGATACGCTTAAAAGCATACATCTTCCATCAAAGTGATATTCGGCGCCTTCAAGCACCATCTTTT